>JAEZMC010000006.1 GCA_023435805.1 Bacillota bacterium
AGAACAGCCGGGTTTATTGAAAAGGATTCTATGGGTATTGACTTCGCCGGGCAAATTGATGGAAAACCTGGCTGAAAAGCCGAGAGTACTGTTTGGACTGATACTATCGGCGGTATCCCTGGACTTGCTTTATCTTGCAAGACTGCCGTTATATAAGGATTTTCTGCGAAATACATTAATTAATCAGGCATCAGCCACAGGAAACACGATGACAGCTGATTTGATCGAGCAGAGCGTACAGATCGGATCCATTGCAGGCCTGATCACAACCCCAATCGGCAGTGTTGTCGCTCTGCTCATTTACACACTGATCTTTTTAGCCGATTTAAAGCTGATGGGCGGGCAGGGTAAATTCAAAGCCTATCTTTCAGTAGTCGGTTATTCATACGTTATTTCGGTATTGTATATCCTTCTTCTGCTTCCAGTTTCATTCGTTACAGGAAGCCTGCATCAGGATGTACCGCTCACCAGTCTGGCCACACTTGCGTCCTTTGATATGGAAGGGACATTTATTTTCGGGGTATTAAAGGGTATTGATATTTTTACCATATGGTATTATGCGGTTGTTGCAATAGGCTTAAAAACTGTGAGCAAGCTGAAATCGAAATGGGTTTATGGTACGGTAGCGGTTATATTTCTGGCCGGTTTACTCATCAGCGGTTTCAGTTCCGCAGCGTTGAAAGCATTCATGTAAGATAGAGGAAGTTCGGTCATAAGGACTATTTTGGAGGGTAGATAATGAACAGGAAAGTGTTGATAGGCGGTATTATAGCAATCGTTACAATAGGGCTGGTGGCTGCTGGAATTGCCAAAGCGGTCGGGTCGGGCGGAAATGCGTTTTCGGTTAAAACGGCCATGATCGAAAAGGGCGAAATATCGTCCTATATCACCTCCGACGGAGTGATAGAGGAAGTAGAAAAAGCTGAAATCTTTTTTGATACACCGCTGAAGGTGAATAAGGTTCTGGTGGAGGAAGGGCAGCAGGTGAAAAAGGGTCAGCAGCTGCTGGAGCTGGATCTGGACACGCTCAATTCCCAGCTGGAGACCTTGAAAATCAGCAGGAACACACAGCAGGTTTCCATTGATTCAAAGGCGCTGGATGCCGAGGTGGAAAGAGCGGCCAATAATCTGAAAGCAGCAGAACGAAACTACGACAATACAAAAAAGACCTATGAGGATAATATTGCCCTGTATCAGGCGAATGCCATTTCAAAGGCGGAGCTTGACATGTCGGAAAAGGCGTTTATAGAAGCGGAATCCGGAATAAGCGGCCTGAAAAACACCAGGATTGCCTACAATACGGCTGTGGAAAGCAGGGACAATGCCAAAAAAACCGGACAGGAGAATTTGAGATCAACCGATATTCAAATATCCGACCTGGAAAAGAAGATCCGTACCATCCAGGAGGAATGCTCTAGTCCGATCAACGGTGTAGTGGCGGGGCTTGGCGTAAAGGAAGGCTCGTATACCAGCAGCATGCAGGCTGCCTATAAGATTATCAATCCGGATAAGCTTCAGATCCGCGCAAAGGTAAAGGAGTATGACATTAAAAATATCAAGGAAGGACAGCAGGTCAGGATTACAGGCGAGGCCATCGACAAGGACAAAGTGGTTGCAGGCAGTGTGAAAAGCATTTCGCCTGTGGCAGTGACAAACATGACCTCCAGCGGAAATGAGACCGTCGTCGAAGTGCTGGTGGAGGTTAACGATGAGGGGGACATTTTGAAACCGGGGTACAATGTTACCTGTGAAATATCCGCCGTGGATAAAAAGGACGTGCTGCTTGCACCGATGGAAGCCATTACACCGGATAAGGACGACAACAATATGGTTTTCATAGTAAATAAGCAAACAATGACCATGTCCCAGAAGCATGTCAAGATCGGCATCAATTCCGATATGAGCGTTGAAATACTGGAAGGACTCCAGGAAGGCGATCTGGTCGTGCTTGATCCGCAGCCCGCCTACAGGGATGGGGCGCGGGTCAGAATCAGCGACAAATAAACGCCCCATTACATTAACAGGCAAGGGAAGAATTGAGGTTGATTAAATGAACTTTTCCGAAAGCTTCAAACAGGCTCTGGAAAGCCTGAAAGCAAATAAGATGCGTTCTGTTCTCACTATGATCGGTATTGTTATGGGCGTTTTTTCCGTCATTACCATCATGGCTCTGGGAAGTGCGGCCGAAGCATACATGAACAGCCAGTTTGAGAAGCTGGGTGCCAATACGATCACCATCGCCTATAAAGATATCATGGTGGATAAAAAGGATTGGCTGTTGATGAAGGATCTGGATGCGGTCAAAAAAATAGCGCCGGAAATCAAGAATATTGCGACCTATCAGCAAAAGGGCGGCAGCCTGCGTATCGGCGACA
Source organism: Bacillota bacterium (assembly GCA_023435805.1). Classification (GTDB taxonomy): domain Bacteria; phylum Bacillota; class Clostridia; order Acetivibrionales; family DTU013; genus JAEZMC01. Next base: position 2,376 of record JAEZMC010000006.1, read on the forward strand.
AGACCAGGGACGCGTTTGTCTTCGGCGTATCCTCCCAGTACAAGAATTTTGATTTGATCGAGATGGCGGAAGGGCGTTTTATCAATGAGTTTGACGTTACGGCCCGAACGAAGGTGATCATTGTCGATGAAATCTTTGTCAATAAATATTTCAAAAAGGGGCAGAACGTCATAGGCGAGAAGATCTCGCTCAAAACACCGTCCGGAAGCTCGGTCACGCTGAAGATCATTGGCGTGAAAAAAAGCGGTGACGACCTGTTCGGCAGCTTGTACAGCAGTGATATGATCCCTGCCATCGTCTATATGCCCATTACCACGGTACAGTCCGTATACCCCAACAGTGAAAGACTGGAGAGCATCATGGTTTCACTTGTTGACAAGGCGAAGCTTCGTGATGTGGGGAAGCGGATCGTGAAGGGGCTGGAAATGCAGCATGGCAGTCAAGATGTATACATGGCTCAAAACTCGGCTGATATGCAAAAGGCTATTTCGGACGTACTGGGCGTTGTTTCTTCCGTGCTGCTGGTGATCGCTATCATTACATTAATCGTGGGCGGCATTGGAATTGTCAACATACTTCTGGTATCCGTCACGGAACGCATCAGGGAAATCGGTATCCGCAAGGCGCTTGGTGCCCAGAAGAAGGACATTGTCCTGCAATTTATCACCGAATCCATCATCATGACAGGCATCAGCGGCTTGATGGGGATCGTGCTCGGCATCATTGCAGGCGGCATCATTTCATCACTGATCAAGATACCTCCGATTGTCGACGCGAAGGTCATTATACTGGCCTTCCTGGGCTCCGTGGCGCTGGGACTGATATTCGGGGTATACCCGGCAAAGCGGGCTGCGGATCTGGATCCGATCGAATCACTGAGATACGAATAGCAGATCATTCATATGCTTTTAATATTAAGGCTGCGTTCAACATTAAGCAGATCGCTTGTGTTGGTCACAGCCTTATTTTAATTTTTCATTCCCCCCATTCACACGTTGAGACTCACCCACCATATAATACACGGTATGAATTCTCTGCAGCATGGCAAGACATGCTCGGATATGCGGTAAACAGGTGATTATTGGTGAGGATCAATCAGAACAGAACGCCTCTTTTTGATGCTGTGAAGAAATATATCGAAGACGATGTGGTGCCGTTCCATGTGCCGGGCCACAAGCAGGGAAGAGGCTTGCGGGAAATGGCGGAATTCATCGGGGAAATGGCGCTCCGGATGGATGTGAACGGGATGGAAGACCTGGATTACGCCAATAACCCCACAGGGGTCATCATGGAAGCGCAAAAGCTGATGGCTCATGCCTTTGGAGCGGAATATTCCCATTTTCTAGTAAACGGTACCACATCCGGTGTCCAGACGATGATACTAAGCGCCTGTGAACCGGGCAGCAGGATCATTATTCCCCGAAACGCCCATAAATCTACAATAGGCGGCATCATTCTGAGCGGTGCGATGCCGGTCTATGTTCAGCCGGAGATCAACACAGAGCTTGGCATAGCAATGGGGGTGTCGGTGGAGAGCATTAAAAAGGCAATCAGGCAGAACCCCCACGCAAGAGCGGTTTTTGTAATCAATCCGACGTATTACGGTATGACCTCCGATCTCAAATCCATAGTCAGAGTGGCACATATGCACGGAATGGCTGTGCTGGTTGACGAAGCCCACGGTGCGCATATGTCGTTTCATGATGATTTTCCGCTTACGGCTATGGAAGTGGGGGCGGACATGAGTGCAGCAAGCATACATAAAACGGCAGGCTCGCTGACACAAAGCTCGGTGCTGCTCTCAAGGGGCGGGCTGGTCTCACAGGACAGGATCAAGCACGCACTTGGCCTGACCTTTACTTCGAGTGCCTCCTATCTGCTGATGTGCTCGCTGGACATAGCCAGAAAACAGCTGGCCGTAAACGGCGCCGAAATGCTGGAGGAAACGCTGAGGCTGGCCCGCTGGGCCCGGGACGAAATAAATGGAATCGAAGGGCTTTATGCTTTCGGACGTGAGTTGGCAGGGAACAGCGGCTGTACCGATTTTGACGAGACAAAGCTGGGGATTCATATCAGGCAGTTGGGTTATACAGGCTATGAGGTGGAAGCGCTTCTCAGGGAAAAGTACAACATTCAAGTAGAAATGGCCGATTTGTATAATGTATTGGCTATCGTATCGCTGGGCGACAGGATGGAGGATATGGCAAAGCTCGTCAATGCGCTGAGAGAGCTTGCGGCGGGCAGAAAAGGCAATGATCTCAGAAATGCCGCTTCCATGCCGGGCAGCCTGGAAATAATTGTTTCACCCAGGGATGCCTTCTACAATGCCAAGAAAAATGTTAAACTCGAGGATGCGGCGGGGGAGATTGCGGGAGAGATGGTTATGGCCTATCCGCCGGGGATTCCGGTTATTTGCCTGGGAGAAAGGATCACAGGCGAAATGGTGGATTACATCAAGCTGCTGAAGGAGCAAAGATGCCAGCTGCAGGGCACTTCAGACCCCAGGGTGGATTATATCAAGGTGCTGGGAAGCTAGCTTGTCACACGATCAGAATAATGCCTGTAATAACCAGTGCGGCGCCTATGAACCGCATGAGTGTCATTTGCTCACCTAGAAAAAGTACGGCGCACAATATGGTTATCAGCGGAGAGCTGGACATGATGATGGTGACAAGCGAAACATCACCCTTTTTTAAAGCAGCGTAATATGCAAGATCTCCGACCAGTGTTGCCAGCAGCGCTTCGATGCCGATCAACCACCAGGCGCTTGCAGGGATGCTGCTGACCTTGGAAAAGCTGCCGCTTATGATTACCCATCCGGATACCACACTGGCAGCAAAGATGGTTCGCAGGACCAGACCCGCCACCGGATCAATATTTTTCAATGCAATCTTCGCAAAGACAGGCGCAATGCCCCAGCAGACCATGCCGAAGAGCGCGAGAAAAACGACCATTTTTTTGCTACCCCCGGAAAATCTCAGCATCTGTTTCCTCAAACCTTTCACAAAAAAATATGAGAATAATCGGACAATTATTACTGGAATTAATTTTTAGTGTATTTTCATAACTCGAGCAAATAATAACTTCATGAAGAGATTAATTACTTTATTTTTTACTGTAATATTCATAATGTGTACACTGGATGCCGATGCGGATGCGTTATTCAAGCACCGTCAAACAGAAGGCTTGATTCGCGAGGGCGTTAGTATGGATATGGTATCCGGACCTGTAACGGAGCTGCCATGGGATACGGACACGGAATTTATCAAGGCCGGGCTGAGAAATAACACCAATGTTCTTCTGGGAGGGTATCGGACCGTACTGAAGGATCCGCTTCCCGGGGAGGAATATAATGTCCACCTGGCTGCAAGTCTGCTTGCGGGCAGGGTCATCAAGCCCAATGCGGTCTTCTCACAAAATGAAGCGATCGGGCCTTATACACAGGAGAAGGGTTTTGAAAAAGGACCAACCTATATCGGAACAACTCTGACGACGACGATCGGAGGGGGTGTGTGCAAAATTGCATCAACGCTGTATAATGTGGCAGTGCTGTCGAACCTGAAAATTGTAGAACGGCATAACCACAGCATGCCGGTACCTTATGTGCCCTATGGACAGGATGCAACCGTATCATACGGTTCGAAGGACATCAAGTTCAGGAATGAAACGGGCAGTGACGTGATGATTTGGGCTCAGGGTATCGATAACGTCCTGTATATGGCCTTCTATGGCACCCGGCCCGCCCCGGCCGTTGAATGGACGCATGAAGTGCTTGAAATCAGAAAAGCTCCGGTGAAGTACAAGATCAATCCGCAGCTTAAAGCAGATGAAAAAAGACCTGTATTGGAAGGGATGGACGGAGCGGTTGTAAAATCCTGGATCACCATCAAAAACGGCGACAGAGTTGAAGTGAAATATATGGGCTTAAGTGACTATAAGCCGATGCCCCATCTTATGGAAAAAGGCCCGTAAACACGGGTTGTCACGTGGGTTGTCACGGGGACAGGTCCGTTGACTCCGGATACGTCTTTGACATGCATAAAAGAGAACTCCCGGAATAACATCATTATATATGTTGTTTACCGGAGATTGTCACGATGCGGTTTAAAGGAAGTAAGGCTTTTCCCATATACCTCCTGGGACAGGGAATATCAAACCTTGGTGATTCTTTCCGATTTATTGCGGTAACAATTCTCATTTACAAGCTGACAGGCTCAGGGCTAAACGCAGCGTTGGGCCTGGCGCTGTCTGCATTTCCAAGCATTCTTGCATCTCCCTTTGCAGGAGTTCTCGGTGATCGGTCCAACGAAAGAATACTTCTGGTAATAATTGATTTAATACGGTTTCCGGTCATAACGCTGTTTTTGTATACTGGTAATGCCGCACAGGTTTATCTTCTGTTGGTTCTTCTTTCACTTTTAGATATTTTCTATGGACCTTCCAGAAGGAAATTTGTATTAGGCATGACAGGAAGAAAGGGTGCAATGAGAGCCAATTCATTATTGACCGGCATTTCAGGCGCGGCATATCTTGCCGGGCCGATGGCGGCAGGCTTTCTGACCGACAGCTATGGTACTGCACCGGCTATTATGATCTCAGCTATGTGTTGTTTGATCTCAAGTCTAATAACTTTTACAGCTAGCGTTTTATATGGGACAGAGCGGGAGGCTGTCAGGAGACCTGTCCCCGTGACAACGATGACAACCAGCAGGAAGTCAGGGCGGCGGCAAAAAGTTGTTAAGGGACTTGTCCCAGTGACAACCGGTGTAAGGGCGCATACGACGACGGATGGGATGCGCGAAGGCTTACGGTACTGCCGTTCGACGCCGGCTGTTGGGCCGCTGATGATCATCGGCCTGATCACAGGCTTTTGCACCATTTCAGTCAATCTGGCTTTCTACCCCTATGCCTTTGATGTATTGAAAGTCACCGCAAAGGGGTGGAGTCTGATGATAACCATTTACTACGGCACAAACCTTGCAGCCATGCTGCTGGTAAAGTATCTTGAACGCTTCATGCCCGGGCGTGAGGGCGGACTGTTCTATTCCGGGCTGACGGCAGTGTCATTCATCTGGGTTTTATATGCTTTTGTCAGCAATTTTGCAGTCGTGCTTCTGCTGCAGTTTATTGAGGGCACGGTCATCGCCATGTGCGGAATACTGCTGGCAGCCAGGTTTCAGACTGTGACAGACAAAGGCTTCATGGCCAGGGTATCAAGTGTAAACGACGTATTTTCGAATATGGGAAAGCTTGCGGGCATGGGGTGTGCCGTTCTTATCGCAAGCAGGTTTTCCTTTGCGGCCGTATTTATTTTTAACAGCGCTATACTGTTGCTTTTCACCTTCAGCCGTATGACAAGTACAAAATGGTCCTGAGCAAGCTGCTTTATAAAAAATTCCTGTGCGAAACATTGTTTCTGCCCTTGCGCTTGGCACGGTACAGCCCTTCGTCGGCAGCCTCGATCAGTGCCTTTAGATCCGTGCCATCCTCCGGATAGGAAGCTATCCCGATGGATACGGTATAGTGCGGAGAATCCGAGGCTTCAACCCGCTTCCTGAAACGCTCCGCCACAATCAACGCTTGCTTCGCTTCAATGCCCGGAAGCACGATAATGAACTCGTCACCTCCGTATCTGCCGATCAGATCAAAATCCCGTATGCTGCTCCTGGCGGTAGCTGCCAGCATTTTAATGCACTTATCTCCGACCACATGCCCCAGTGAATCATTGATTGCCTTAAAATTGTCTATATCGAACATCAATATGGAAAACACCAAATTGGGCTTCCCGTTGATCATGCCGTCGATGGAATCCATTACAGCTGACTTGTTCATCACATTTGACATGGCGTCGGTTTTTGAAATGCTGAGCAGTCTTTGGTTGACCTTTTCTATTTCCATCATCCTTTTTTTCACTTCAAAATCAATAGAGCGGTTGATGGTGGCCAGACTTTTTTCCGCTGCCATAAACTTTTGAAGCTGGGCCTGCAGAAATACGCGGTAAAAGAATACAAGCAGCATGCTGTAAGCGCACAGCCTTAATATGGGTGCTGTGAATGAAAAAATACCGGAAGTCAGGTAATATTGCGCGAACCCGGCCGCAGACAACGGCAGGACAGCCCAGAACAACAGGTTCAGTTCCTCCCTTTCGTCCTTGAGCAGATACAAAACGGCCGCAGCCGTCATGGCCGACGCAGACAATGTATAGAGCTGCTGCATCAGGATATTGCGCAAAGGCTGTGAAAACAACAATACCATGAAAAGTGCTACCGGAAGGGAAACCAGCAGGAAGACAAATAGTGAAAACCTTTTTTTATCGGGTTTAAAGGCAAACAGCAGAAGAAAAAGCAATAGGAGCAGCGGTTCTGCAGCCTGTAGAAAAGCATAGGATAGCGGAGCCTTGCTTGCCAGAATGGCCGACAGACTGAATAAAAATACGGAGCCAAAGGAAATACTCAACAGTCTGGGCGTCGCCTCCGCATTTCTAAACCAAAACGCCATGACTGAAATGCAAAAGGAAAAGCATAGCATAATAACCGCGGAAAGCAAATCAGCACTGTTCTGGAACTGCATCGG
>JAEZMC010000069.1 GCA_023435805.1 Bacillota bacterium
GGGTCACAGTTTGTATCAACGATGGCCACAACAGGGATACCGAGTTTTCTGGCTTCGAGAATGGCATTTCTTTCTTTTCTCGGGTCAACAACAAACATCGCGCCGGGTATCCTCTTCATGTTCTTGATACCGCCGAGGTATTTTTCCAGCTTTTCCATCTCTGCTTTCAGCTTGATAACTTCCTTCTTGGGCAGTACATCGAAAAGTCCGTTGTTCTCCATGTTCTCGAGCTGGTTGAGTCTGTCGATTCTTTTGCGGATGGTTTTAAAGTTTGTGAGCATGCCGCCGAGCCATCTTGCATTGACAAAATACTGCCCGCTTCTTTCAGCTTCTTCTTTAATGGAATCCTGCGCCTGCTTTTTGGTACCTACAAAAAGTACGTCTTCACCGTTCATTGCAATTTCCCTTATGAAGAAGTATGCTTCTTCAACTTTTTTGACGGTTTTCTGCAGGTCGATGATGTAGATGCCGTTTCTCTCCGTAAAGATGTATTCGGCCATTTTGGGGTTCCATCTTCTGGTCTGGTGACCGAAATGGACGCCTGCTTCCAGCAGCTGTTTCATTGAAATAACTGACATATGATATATCCTCCTTAAGTTTATACCACCACGGCTTTCATTCTGAAGGAAGACCCGTTGGGCACTTGTCCGACAGTCAAACCGTGTGCGTATTTTTTCGTTATGTAGTATAACACATGGAAAATAAATTATCAATCAATAAATAAAAATGAAAAAAAATTTGTTTCTATTTATATTTTGGTACAGGCAAGTTTTCCCTTTGGAATTCATATACTTATAAGGTGACCTATTTTATAGGGGGTGCCCTGAATGCTGCACTTCGTGTTTACTTTTGTAAATAATGTTCTGGGCAGTATATTTTTTCAATTAGGTTATGTTTCCAATACAAATTCCTTTCCACAGCCATTATCAACGGAAGAGGAGCTTAAATACATTGAATCCTATAAAAATGGTAATGAAGATGCCAGAAATACGCTTATAGAGAGGAACCTCAGGCTTGTCGCACACATCGTAAAAAAATACAGTACCTTCAGCAGTGACAGCGACGATCTCATATCGATCGGCACCATCGGGCTGATCAAGGCGATAGCAACCTTCGACCAGACCAAGGGAACCAGACTTGCTACGTACGCGGCACGCTGCATCGAAAATGAGATCCTGATGCAAATAAGATCTACGAAAAAAATTCAAAGCGAGGTTTCACTCCACGATCCGATCGGCATTGACCGGGAAGGCAACGAAATCACACTCATTGATGTCATTGGAAATGAAGCGGAATCGGTTATTGAAGAAGTGGAATTGAAAATGCAGGTGAAACGTCTCTATAACAAAATGAAATCTGTATTGAAAAAACGCGAAAAAACCGTACTGGAGCTGAGGTACGGCCTGCTCAACGGAACCAGCAAAACCCAGAGGGAAATCGCCAGTATGCTCGGAATTTCACGTTCCTACGTATCACGGATAGAAAAGAAAGCCATCAAAAAACTGAGCAAGGAATTGAAACCCGACAGCTGCCACTAACGGCAGCTTTTTTTATAAATAACTGCCGTTCGTTTACATCAGCCTTCGGAGTAGCTTTTGAGGAAAGCCTTCGTCCTTTCGTTCGCCGGTTTGGAAAATATCTCGGCCGGATTCCCCTCTTCAATAATCTGTCCCTTATCCATGAAAATGACCCGGTCGGCCACCTCGCGCGCAAATGCCATTTCATGCGTTACAACCACCATGGTCATACGTTCTGCGGCAAGGAGCCTGATTACCTTGAGCACCTCCATGGTCAGCTCGGGATCAAGCGCCGAAGTAGGTTCGTCAAAAAACAGAATATCCGGCTTTAATGCGAGTGCCCTCGCAATGGCCACGCGCTGGCTCTGCCCTCCCGATAGCTGATGCGGGAACGCATCGGCCCTATCTTCAAGCCCCATTTTACCAAGCAAATCCATCGCAGTTTTCTCGGCCTCTTCCTTTGGAATCCCTGTCACTCTGATGGGAGCCTCCGTAATATTCCGCAATACCGAAAAATGAGGAAACAGGTTGAAATTCTGGAAGACAAGCCCCAGCCGCAGCCTGATCCTGCGCAGTTCGTTTTCCGGCGCATAGACGGCTTTACCCGATATGGCTGTGTGGAGAAGACTGTCCCCCTCTACGGTAATGGAACCGGAATCAGCCTTTTCCAGCAGATTGATGCATCTCAGGAGGGTGCTCTTTCCGGATCCGGACGGGCCAATAACTGCAAGCACCTCGCCTTTGTTCAGCTCAAAAGTGATGCCCGACAGAACTTCAGTGCCGTCAAAGCTTTTATAAAGGTTTTCTACCCGTAACATTTGCATTTGGATATCATCCTTACCTATAGTAGTTTAATTTTTTCTCCATAAAATGAAAAACCTTTGTAACCAGCCAGTTCATCACAAAGTAAAATGCACCTGCGATAAAAAGCGGCGTGGTAGAGGCAATTCTTGACGATTCGTTTTTTGCAACCCTGAAAAGCTCTGAGACTCCAAGTATCTGTACCAGTGCGGTATCCTTCACCAGCGTGATGACTTCATTGCTGATCGGAGGCAGAATCCGTTTCACCACCTGCGGCAGTATGATCCTCATAAAGGTCTGCGTCTTCGTAAAGCCGAGGACACCGGCAGCCTCATACTGCCCTTTCGGCATGGACTGTATCCCGCCCCTGAAAATTTCCGCAAAGTATGCCGAATAGTTCAGGACGAACGCGGCAATCGCTGCAAAAAACCTGTCAAAATTAAGCCCGAACAAATAGTATGGGCCAAAGTACACGACAATAAGCTGTAAAATCAGCGGTGTACCCCTCATAATATCAATATACAGCTTTATAACTCCGCTGAGGAGCCTGTTTTTTGACATCCTGCCAAACGATACAAGTAAGCCAAGCGGCAGTGAAAGCAGCAGAGTCAGGAAAAAAACCTGCAGCGTGACTACCGTTCCTTCCAAAAGGAACCCGAAAAATTTCAAGTGAACGTACCCCCTAAACCTTTAAATGCTCCGTCCATTCATGGAGGCAGCGAGCCTCTTCAATTTGGGAAAAAGACTCCGCCTTAGTTAAAATACAAGGCCGGTGTTGTACGGCACCAGCCTTGTATACGTAATGGCCCGCGCCTTTAGCGCAGCCTACTTCCCGACTGTTGAAAGATCCTTGCCAAACCACTTATCCGAAATCTCCGCAAGCTTCCCGTCTTTTGCCATGGCTTCAAGGGTTTCCTGTACTTTGGTCATCAGTGCATTATCGGCCTTACGGAAGCCGATGCCGTATTCCTCTGCGGCAAGGGCCTCTTCCAGAACCTTGACGTTAGCATTTTTCGTCTGGATATTGTAGTTTGCTACGATCTCATCCATCAGAACCGCATCCACTCCGCCTTTTTCAAGATCCATCAGGGCGGTCATGTTGTTATCGAACTCAACAACTTCCTTCAGCCCCGATTTAAAATCGCCAGAGGCGTCCAAAGCGACCGAGGCGCTTGAGCTTGCCTGGAGCGCCAGCTTTTTACCTTGAAGATCGGAAAGCTTCTCAATGGGGGAAGCTGCGTTTACGACCAGCACCTGGCGGTTGTTCATATACGGCTTTGAAAAGAGAATGTTCTCCTTACGCTCTTCCGTTATCGTAAAGCCGTTCCATATGCAGTCGATTTTTCCCGTGTTGAGCTCCTGCTCCTTCGTATCCCAGTTGATAGGCTGGAGGACCAGGCTGATCCCGAGCCTTGCACATACTTCCTTTGCCAGATCTACGTCAAAGCCTGCTATCTCATTGTTTTCATCCCTGAAACCCATCGGAGGAAAACTATCGTCCAGACCCATCACAAGCTCACCCTTTTCGCTGACCTTGTCCCAGGATTTGTCGACGCCTCCGGGCATAGTGCAGCCTGTAAGGGCAACTGCTGCCAAGATTACTGCAAGCAGAACCAATAAAGCATACCTTTTCACAAATAACACCCCTTTTTGTTTTCTGAGTAGAATAATTAGCACATTTGCTATTTTACTTTAAAACTTCATCAAAGTAAAGTGGTATTGTGCAAAAGATATGATTGGAATTTTTTCCGGCAGCATATGTCAGCAGCTTACCCCGGCATTCCTTTCAAGGATTGATCCGCTTTGCAGTGTTCTTCATATTCCTGGGGCGTCATCCCCAAAGCATCCTTGAAGACCTTGAAAAAATAGGTGTAGTTGTTGAAACCGACGGAACTGATCACTTCCTTCAATTTGCAGTTTCCGTTTTTTATCAGCTGTTTCGCCCGCTCTAGCCTGATACGGTTCAGATATTCCACAAAGCCTGTTCCGCTGTCTTCCTTAAATACCCTGCTGAGGTAGGAGCTGTTGACGCCTGCATACATGGCCGCATCATTCAAGGAAATATTCCTGTCGAAGTTTTTCAGTATGAATTCCATGGCCTTTTTTGTAGTTTCGGTATAACTGCCGTTGATATTGGAGATCTCCAGCAGACCGATCATTTTATCATATATGTTGATGATCCACTGTTCCACATCAGTGATGGTTTCGTACTTTTTCATTTCATTATAGGGTATGTCCTCATCAGAATAGATCATTTTTACGTCTATGGCAGATTCCCGCGCCACCCTGTTTATGATGTTGATTAATTCGGCGCAGATCATTTGAATCGATTTCTGGCTGGCCCTGCTTTTCACGACCTTTAAGAAGACCGAAGCGATGCATTCCCTGACCTTCTGCCGGTCGGCAGCCTTTAAGGCGGCAATAACCCTTTTCTCGTCCTGTATGTCAAGGTTTAGCATTTCATTGTTGATTTGTACGGTGGACGCTTCTCTGATGATCCGGTCCTTCCCTTTGAAGAACTTGTCCTTGAGCGCGGTTTCCGCCTCGCTGTAATAACGGCTGATCTCCGTTATCCGGTTGAACTGCCTGCTTAAGCTGAAACAGGCTGTGATATTCAGATACATTTTAATGCTCATCCTCACACGTTCAATGGTGGCGACAGCATGATTACTAATGTACTGGTCGCTCCGCATGTTTTCATATGACAGGATCATGACGAATTTACCGGCCTCCATGTGCGCGATTGCTCCCCGGCCCATATCATTGAGAACACCCGTTGAAATATCGATGATGGAGGAGATGAGTTTATTGACTTCCTTGACGCTGAACCTTTCCCGGAAAAATAGAAAGTCGTCGATTTCCGCCACTACAACCATAAGATTTTTAGTACCGATATTCAGCCCAAGCTCGTTCATTTTTTCCTCGATCAGCTCCAGTCCGCCCACTGCGCCAAATACAAGCTGCCGCACAAAATCCTGCCGCATGATCGTTCTGCTTTCGGTCAGCTGTTCCTGCAGCTTCTGCATATGTCTGTCAACCTCTCTGTCTTCCATAATGGCCTTGCGCGCATTTTCGAGCGTGCCCAGTAAAAGCTCCGGTCCCAGCCTGTGCTTGAGCAGGTAGTCAATAGTTCCCCTTTTCATGCTTTGCCGGACATAATTAAAATCATCATATCCGCTTAAGGCGATGACCTTTATGCCATGATAGTTCCTTTCCAGGTATTCGATCAAGGCAACACCATCCATGACCGGCATGCTCATGTCCGTTATAACGATATCCGGCCTGCTGGCCTCGATCTCCTGAATCGCATTGCTGCCGTTTACAGCCTCCCCGCTGATTTCATAGCTGTGCTTTCCCCAATCGATCAAGGTTTTGAGATTCGTCCGCGCTATGGAATCGTCATCAACTATAAGCACTCTAATCATACGGTACGCCACCCTTCACCCAATGATGGGAATTGTAATTTCCACGGTCGTAAACAGCCTGGGAACACTCTGTATCAAAATGCCGTACTGCTCTCCGAAATACATTTTGATCCTTTCCTGGACATTATTAATTCCAATTCCGCTGAAATGCGATTTGCATACAGGGCTCGGACGAACAAGCAGGTTGTTCAGCACATCCTCCGGAATCCCGACGCCATTGTCCGTGACAATGATCTTTATTACCTCATCATAGCGGAAGCCTTTAATGACAATAACCCCCTGCCCATCCATGGGCTCGATGCCATGAATCAGTGAATTCTCCACAACCGGCTGAAGCAGGAGCTTTACGATTTTATAGTCCAGGATTTCTTCTTCGACCTCGTATCTAACCGTAAACTTATTAAAATACCTGTATTCCTGGATATTCAAATAATCACGGATATACTCCATCTCCTCCCTGATGCTGATCAGGTCATCTCCCTTGCCGGTACTCACATGAAGCAGCTGTATCAGCGAGGTTGTAATGTTTTCTATGTTCTCCGCCCTCTGCACATTGGCAAGCCACTTGACCGTATTGAGCGTATTGGACAAAAAATGCGGATTGATCTGCGCCTGAAGTGTTTTCAGCTCCGCATTCCTTTTTTGACGCTCCTTGTTCTTCACGTCCTCCATCAAATTTTTGATTTCATTGAGCATGATATTGAAGTTCCCGGCCACAACGCCAATTTCATCCCTGCTGTCATCGTGAATGTTAATGGACAGATTGCCCTTTGTAACCTCGTTCATCGCACGGGTTAGCTTTTTCAAGGGGGAGGAGATGCTTTTGGCGAAAAGATAGGAAAGGATGATGGCGAAAAAGAAACAGAAGATACCGAGCAAAATGCTGTTTTTCATGGTCTTTTCAGATTCCGAGTAAAGATAGGTATATGGGATGGTGCAAACGACAAACCAGTTTGCATTTTCAATATGCGCATAAGAGACCAGATGAGGAAGGTCGTCGATGTCCAGGTTAAAAACCCGTCTGCCGGTTTGGTAGTTTTCCATAATTTCCGTAAACAGCCGGCCTTCCCTGTACGGCTTCGCCAGGATATTCCCGGGATTTCTGCTGGATACGATGAAGCCCCGGGAATCTACAACGAAAATATCCGCATCCTTGCCGATGTCGATATCTCTGTATATATTGGAGAAAAACCTCTCGTTGGTCCGAATGATCAATGACCCGATGATGTTACCCTGGGACAGGGATTTGATTGCCCTGCCCAAAATAATGCCGTTGCTTTTGCTCAGCTGTTCCGCACTGGTGGCGTAATTTACCAGGTGCTCCTCGTCCTCGGCATTCACTGCGGACCAAACAGGCGCACCTTTATTGCTTTTCAGCAGGTCAATATACCTGTCGAAGAATTCCTTCCGTAATCTGAATTTGATCCCTTCGTCCCCGTAGACATTGATTCTGTCAAGATGATTGGTATATATCAGGACATCCGATACATCATGCTGAAATGTGAATTTCCTTACCAGTGTGTTGTGCATGGATAGCCGGGCATTGTCGACCTGCCATTCGCTCATGCTGTCATAGTCTGTTAAAAGGCTCTGTATCGTATCGGAAAATTCGATTTCGATGCTGTCATTCTCCAGGCTGACAACTTCCCGGTGAATGTTGGCGCTGACCTGATCCATGACCTGAACAGAAT
>JAEZMC010000072.1 GCA_023435805.1 Bacillota bacterium
GCCATATACCGGCATCGGCTTCCGAAGGAAGCCGACGGAGCGGCGGGATACCTGGCGGAATACACGGCGGCACTCTTCTGGGAATTTGTACTGGCTGTAAAATGCCTCTTTACAAGGGGCTTTGACGTGATTCATGCCTGCAACCCGCCGGACCTTATATTCCTGGTTGCATTGCCGTTCAAGCTGCTGGGGAAAAAATTCCTGTTTGACCATCATGATATTAATCCCGAGCTGTATGAGGCCAAATTCGGCAAAAAGGATTTTTTTTACAGAATGATGCTTTTTTTCGAAAGAAGAACCTTCAGGAGTGCTAAAATAACCATCGCCACCAACGAATCCTATAAGAAAATTGCGATGGAACGGGGTGGAAAAAAGGAAAGCGACGTTTTTGTAGTGAGAAGCGGACCAAGTCTTGCGCGTCTGAGGATACTCCCTCCCGTGGAAGCACTGAAAATGGGCAGGAAGCACCTGGTAGGATATGTAGGCGTCATAGGGAAGCAGGAGGGACTCCATTACCTGATTGAAGCCGCACGTTATATTGTGCATGAAAAGAAAAGGGAGGATGTGCATTTCATCTGTGTCGGAGGGGGGACGGAGCTGGAAAATATACGGGCTCTGGCAAGAGAAAGACAGGTTCCGGACTATTTTACATTTACCGGAAGAGTGCCGGATGAACAGCTGCTTGCCGCACTCAACACAGCGGATGTATGCGTCAATCCGGATGAATACAATGAAATGAACCGCAAATCCACCATGAATAAAATTATGGAGTATATGGCCCTGGCAAAGCCCATTGTTCAGTTCGACATGGACGAAGGGAGATTCTCAGCCCAGGAAGCTTCATTATATGCGAAACCAAACGATTCGAAGGATTTGGCTGAAAAAATCCTCGAGCTGCTGGACGACCCTGAAAGGCGCAAAAAAATGGGTGAATACGGTTACAATAGGGTAAAATACCAATTGGAATGGGAATATGAAAAAGAAAATCTTTATCGGGCATACAAAAAATTATTCAATATCGGGCAGTCCAAAAAGATAGTGTAAGCTCGGTAATTCTAGGGGGTAGAGCTATGTTTTATAAAATCAGACTGTGTTTGAGATTCTGGTGGGTGATATTCATCATATCCGTTATTACGACCGGTTCGGCGGCATATTTAAGTTATTTTTATTTTCCATCGGTATACAGCTCCGAAACGACCATATATGTTATGAAGACACCGGAGGAGGATACGAATCCCAACTCGGTCTACCAGGATCTTCTGGCCAGCGATTTGCTGGTCAAGGATTATCAGGAGATCGTAAAATCCAGTATCATTATCCAAACCGTAAAGGACGAGCTGCAAGGGGAGATACCCGCTCTGGAGGACATGACGATCCAGCAGATCAAGGATAAAATCACCGTAACAGTCCGGCCCAGCACCAGGTTGATTGTAATTGGCGTGGAACAGAACAATCCGGAGGCCGCCGCGGCAATTGCCAACAAGATAGCGGAGGTATTTCAGGCAAAGTCTCAGGAATTATTGAAAATCAACAACGTTTCCATCATTGACAAGGCTGCGATACCTCTCAGGCCGGAAAGCCCGAAGCCCGTACAAAACATGGCAATGAGCCTGCTGGCGGGAATAGTCGGCAGCATCGTGCTGATCATATTCATTGATTATGTAAGAAGGCAAATGAGGGAAGAAAATGCGTAAGCTTCAAAAATTTGCTTTTAGCAGCGCATTGTGCTATCCTGATTGTAAAAGAATGACGGTATCGTAACGGAACCGTACGCAAAAACTAGGTAAAAAACGATTGACTGCTTTGAGCCCGAAAGCCAGAGACAGGACAGATTTAAAATCGTAGCCGGCAATACCTGATAAGGTTGATTGCGGTCTGTCCTTTTCCGGTCAGACCGTTTTTTAATTGAAAGGTAGGTTGCCATGCAAAAAAAGGTTACTGTAAATGATTTTCATGAAGCAAAGCGGAGCGGCAGGAAAATTACCATGCTGACCGCATATGATTTCCCGATGGCAAAGCTGACGGACGAGGCGGGAGTCGATGCCATACTCGTCGGCGATTCACTGGGGATGGTGGTGCTTGGGTATGAGGACACAACAAAGGTTACGATGGAGGATATGCTGCACCATGCCAAAGCGGTTACAAGAGGCGCCAAAAGGGCGATGGTGATCGGGGATATGCCGTTTTTATCCTATCATCTGGGCATATACGAGAGCGTAAGGAATGCAGGACGATTGATCGGCGAAGGAGGCTGCACCGCTGTCAAGCTGGAAGGCGGAAGGGCGGTAACCGAAGACGTCAAGGCAATTGTCAGTGCCGGAATACCGGTAATGGGCCATCTGGGGTATACGCCGCAGAGTATCAATCTGTTCGGTGGTCATAAGGCTCAGGGGAAAACGTTGGAAACAGCAAGAAAAATGATAGAGGATGCCATGCTGCTGCAGGCTGCCGGCGTTTTTTCGCTGGTGCTGGAATGCGTGCCATACCGGCTGGCGGAGCTGATCAGCAGGCGGCTGGACATTCCCGTTATTGGTATCGGTTCGGGAAACGGCTGTGACGGACAGGTGCTTGTCATCCATGATGTCCTGAGTTTGGGCGGTTTTACGCCGAAGCATGCCAAAGTATACTGCAACATGAGGGAACAAACCGTACAGGCGGTTCAGGAGTATTTGAGCGAGGTAGCGTCCGGGGCATTTCCAACACAGAAAAATTCCTTTATAATAGAGGAAGAGGTATACCGTCAGCTTGAGAAGGAAATGCAGGGGTGAAGAAGATGAGGGTTATCGACAATATTAAGGATTTGAAGGCAATCGTACGGATTCAGAAGAAAGAGGGAAATTCCATTGGCTTTGTGCCGACCATGGGCTACCTCCATGAGGGGCATCTGTCTCTTGCCCGGCGTTCCGCCGCTGAAAATGACTTTACCGTAATGAGCATATATGTAAATCCCACACAGTTCGGAGCCAACGAGGATTTTGACAAGTATCCGAGAGATTTTCAGGGAGACTCGGCAAAGGCCGAAAGCTGCGGAGTCGATGTACTGTTCATGCCATCGACCGGCGAAATGTATCCGGACGGTTATGGGACCTACGTTGAGGTAACAGGTGAAATGACGGAAAAATTGTGCGGAAGGTCACGTCCGGGTCATTTCAGAGGCGTTGCTACAATTGTCACCAAGCTTTTCAATCTGGTGGAGCCCCACAGGGCTTATTTTGGCCAGAAGGATGCGCAGCAGGCCGCGATTATATCAAAATGCGTTCGTGAGCTGCATATGAATACTGAAATTGTCATTTGTCCGATCGTCAGAGAGAAAGACGGTCTGGCCATGAGTTCAAGAAACATATACCTGAATGCAGACGAAAGGAAAGCCGCGCTGGTGCTTTCGCAGTCGCTGTTTCAGGCGGAGGCAGCGATCCGGTCGGGGGAAAGAAGCGCGGAAAGGATACTGTCCGGGATTCATGAGAAAATTGCGGCAGAAAAACTGGCAGTTATTGATTATATTGCTCTGGTGGACGCTGATACGCTACAGGACCTGAAGCTTGTCAAAGGAAGGGTGCTGATTGCACTTGCCGTCCGGTTCGGAAAAACCAGACTGATCGATAACATAACCGTGGAGGTGTGAAGTATGTTTCTGACGCTGATGAAATCCAAAATACACAGGGCTGTCGTAACGGAAGCAAATTTGAATTATGTCGGCAGCATTACAATAGATGAAGATCTGATGGAAAAGGCGGATATTTTATGCAATGAAAAGGTTCAAATCGTCAACAATAACAACGGAAAACGGTTTGAAACCTATGTCATTCCCGGAAAACGAGGCAGCGGAACTGTCTGCTTGAATGGTGCGGCGGCGAGACTGGCCCATCCGGGCGATATCATCATCATCATAGCATATGCCATGCTTACGAGAGAGGAGGCAGCGAATTTCAAACCGACTGTCGTACTGCTGGACGGAAATAACGTGGTCAGCCTTGTGAAAAACAAGGAGATTCACGGAGAAATCAACTAAACTATTTGAGTGGAGGGTGCTGTTATGGAAACATTCTATTACCCCGTTGTTGTTGTGGAAAACGCAGAAGAACTCGAGATGATTACATCTTATTGTGATGAGTACCGGATCAGTTTTCAATTTCTTGACAACGACCTGAACACTTTCCCTGCACAAATACTGCTTTATTGCGACAAAGAAGATTTTCTGATGTTTCTTGATACAATATAGTATTAAAGCATCAAGCCCCGGTCACCGCCGTTTTGTAAACGGGACGGCTGCCGGGGCTGTGATTATTTTCTGAAAACAAAGTCCATTACCAAACCGCCGATAATCACTTCTGCCGCAAGCGTAAAGCTTGTTATTACAAGCGTTTTTGATACGAGGTCGAAATACGAATTGTACACCAGTACTGTATTGTTCAATAATACCAATATCGTTCCAACCGTAAAAAGTCCGAAACATACATAACAGCCATATTTAATCAAGGCCTTAGGCAGCTTGCCCATTTTGCCGAAGGCTGTAAGTATTTTCTCCATGTTCTTGGTCTTGTTGGACTGCACAGCCTAACACCCCCTTCTAATGTAAGTATTGCTATACTTTATCCACTACATGTTAACATAATGTCGTTTCTTCAGGCAAGATTAAATCTTTTCCATATGAATATCTAAACAAATATCTGACATTAAATTGCAAAAACATACATTGTATATAAAAATATGTTATAATATTTTCATCATGAATCATCCCTGAAGGGTATGCCTGGCAATTTGGAATGTCTGCAGGACAGGGATGCCAATGCAATTTGATCGCGCAGGAGAATGCCTATGAAAAAAGTATTTGTGAGTGTTGGTAATTGTCAACCGGGTATGCAAATAGCAGAGAATATTTTCAATGAATACGGTGCGGTTATAATAGCGGAGAACACTGTTCTGGATGATTTCATAATCGAGAGGATTAAAGGATTGGGCCTCGTCAAGATTAAGATATTCGATCACAACGATGACATGATTCTTGTAAGCGGAACGGAATTATTCAGGGCGCAGTACAATGAAAACCTGAACAATGTCAAAAGCATACTGCATGATATTTCCACCGGAAAGGACATCGATGCGGCAAGAGTGAATCAGGCTACGGATTCCATTCTCAACCGGATCAATGAAAACCGGGATATCGTTAACTGCATCAATGAAATGAGAGAAACAGACGAGTATTTATATACGCACAGCATTAATGTTTCCTTTCTGGCCATGCTGATCGGAAAGTGGCTGAAATATGATTATTATAGTATCAAGTCGCTGGTGAGCGCAGGCTTTTTGCATGATATCGGAAAAGGCAGGATCGATGCAAAAATTCTCAGCAAGCCCGGAGCCTTGACCAAAGAAGAGTTTGAAGAGATGAAAAAGCATCCCGTTTACGGTTTTAAGCTCGCAGAGGAAATGAACGGCCTGAATGACGATATATTGAAGGGGATTTTGCTGCATCATGAAAGAGATGATGGATCGGGCTATCCTTTTGGCATGAAAGGAGATCAGATACACCATTTTGCGAAAATCATCGCTGTTGCAGATACGTATGATGCAATGACCTCCAATACGGCATACAGACATATGGAATGTCCGTTTGACGTTCTGGAGCAATTGGAAAAGGGCTGCTTTGGGAAACTGGATCACCGTGTGGTCAATACCTTTATTAAAAATATCGCTTCTTATTATATGGGCGATTTTGTCAGGCTCAGTACCGGTGAAATCGGCGAGATCGTATACATCAACCCCTATAATGTCTCAAAGCCCATTGTAAAAACCGACGATATCTATATTGACCTTGCAAATGAAAAGCAGGTCAAAATCCTTGAATTGATTTGATGTAAAAAGTTTTCTGTTTAATATGATGTTTTTACCGAAAAAACGACAGCAAATATACAATATGGCTGTCGTTTTTCTATATCCATGTCGAATTCTGCTGCTAATTCTAGAATTCACGCGAAACGTTTTAGTGGGACAGGATGGTTCAATCAGTTATAATGGATGGTGAGGTTGCAGTATGTATTGATTTTATTTTATATGAGGGGGTAATCAATATGATAAGCAAGTTTTTGGAAAAAAGAGTAGAAGTCGAAATGGGCGAGGACCCGCAGCAGAACAGGAATGCAATGGAACTGGAATACTACCTGCTGGAAATTGAAACGGACGCTGGAGAACAGGAACTGAAAAAGGCCTACGGCATTGAAATTTTAAAAAAGCAGCAGGGTATTCATGAAGAAAAAAAGAAATATCAAGATGTGTTCTGCTCCCGTGAACGAACGAAAAACCTCGTTGAACAGCTTGCCGAAAATACGGTAACCCCTGTGACACTTCCTTACATACTGGACGACATCCTTGGCATATAATCCACCTCAAATAATTTCACCGCCAAAGAAAAAATTATTTAAAACAGCAGAAGGAAAATAGATCGGATATGTAGAATATAATTGAATACAGCACCTAAAATCTCATCTCAGTTTTACTTGGGGTGAGTTTTTATTTTGGCCGGGTCATGATTATTGTAAATTTATTAGATAAAAAGAAGGATTATAAGCAATTGTGTCGAACATTATTAAAGAGTTTCTGGAAGAGGCCGGTTTTATTGATTTGGGAACTTATAATATTTACGAATAGACCAATAATATCATTGTGATATGAAAGAATGCAGACCAATGGCAAATTAAAGGATGATGGATGTATACCAGGTATTCAGATGAACTGATAGAAGAAATTCGTATCCATAACGATATAGTAGAGGTAGTATCTGAATATGTGAGGCTGGAAAAACGCGGAAAGAATTACTTTGGCCTCTGTCCTTTCCATCGTGAAAAAACGCCATCCTTTAGTGTCGAGTCCGGTAAACAGATATTTTATTGTTTCGGCTGCGGCAAGGGCGGAAATGTATTCCAATTCATATCACTTGCTGAAAAACTTGATTATATTGAGTCTGTCAGACTGCTGGCCGACAGGGCGAAAATTGTTTTGCCGGAGAGCGACGATACAGAACAGGCGGAAAAAGCAAAACTAAAACAGCTGGTTTTAAATATAAACCTGCTGGCTGCAAGGTATTACCATGAACTGCTGAATACCGGAAAGGGCGAAGCCGCAGCGGCATACCTCAGCAAAAGAGAAATTTCGGAGAGTACGGCCAGAAGGTTCGGACTGGGTTATTCCACCGACGAATGGGATGGTTTGGTCCGGCATCTGAAGTCAAACGGCATTGAAGAGGAGCACATGCTGCAAAGCGGACTGATTATGCGCAGCAGCAAGGGAACGCTGTATGACCGGTTTAAAGGCCGGCTGATGTTTCCGATTTTCGATATCAGAGGAAATGTCATCGGCTTTGGAGGCAGGGTACTGGACAATACGCTGCCCAAGTATGTGAACTCTCCGGAAACTGCAGTATACAGCAAAGGCAAGCATTTGTACGCTTTGAATTTTGCCAAGAATGCAAGCAGCAACAAACTGGTTGTGGTGGAAGGCTACATGGACGTCATTTCGCTGCACCAGAACGGTATCGGCAACGCTGTGGCGTCTCTGGGAACCGCACTGACAGAAAGCCAGGGACGGATATTGAAAAAATATTCGGAAGAGATCATCATATCCTATGATGCGGATACTGCCGGACAGGCGGCGACACAACGGGGACTGGATCTGCTCAGCGAGATCGGCTGCAATGTGAAGGTGCTTACAGTGCCGGACGGCAAGGATCCTGACGAATATATCAGGAAAAACGGGGCGGAAGCTTTTAAAAAGCTTGTTAACGGCGCATTGTCGCTGGTTGAATACAAGATAAAGGTGTTGAGGAGTGAGCAGGATTTAACGACTACGGAAGGGAAAATCGCATTTTTGAACAAGGTTGCCGCCGTGCTGACGAAGGTGGACAATGTCATGGAACGGGAAATGTACATAAAAAAACTATCCCGGGAATATGAAATATCGGAAGAAGCGATACTTTCCGAAGTGATAAGACGGATACGGCCTGCCGCAAGGCAAAGCCTGAAAATAGCCAATGCAGTGGAAGCTGCAAGAAAAGCTGCAGCAGCAGGCGGTGAAATAGAGGGACGGCTCCTTCATGCCGAACGTTTCATCCTGTCGTTATTATGTGTTGACAACAGCATATATGGCACAGTGAAGGAGCAGCTAAAATTCGGGATATTTAGAAGTGAGGAGAATCGAAGATTAGCGGAATTGATTTTTGAAAAGCTGGAACAACGCAAGGAATTTACTGCGGCAGAACTGCTTAGCAGCGTTCCGCAGGACGATACAGGAGAATTTGCCAGAATATTGAAGGAAGAATGCCATTGTGATGATAATCGAAAGGCAATTTTGGGTAAAATTAGAGATATAGAAATGTTCAATACTGAGATAAGACAAAAGCAAGTGCTGGAGTTGTTAAAGGACGAAAGTAAACTACCAGAAGGAGATGTTGACAAATTAAAACTGGAGTTCAGAAATTTGACACAAAAGATGAGAACGATAAAAAATATGCCTCTATAAATATAGAAAGGAGGGGCCGCTGATGAAAACTTTAAATAACGACGCAAATAATTCCAGCAGGAAGTCAATACTGAAGGAACTGGTCGAAAAGGGCAAATCCAAGGGCATGCTGACCTACAAGGAAATCATGGATGCTTTTGAAGAAGTTGAACTGGAGCCCGAACAGATCGAGAAAATTTATGAGACCGTTGAAAACATGGGTATTGATGTTGTCGGTGACATAGATGCTGAAATTCAGGATTTGCAGAATACGGAAGAAGAGCTTGATCTGACTCTTCCGGAAGGCATAAGCATAGATGATCCTGTAAGGATGTATCTGAAGGAAATCGGTAAGGTGCCCCTGCTGTCTGCTGATGAAGAAATTGAGCTGGCCAAGAGAATGGAAAAGGGCGAGAACGAAGCCAAAAGAAGGCTTGCAGAAGCCAATCTGAGACTCGTGGTCAGCATAGCCAAGCGCTATGTTGGCAGAGGCATGCTCTTTCTGGATCTCATTCAAGAGGGAAATCTTGGTCTGATTAAAGCTGTGGAAAAGTTTGACTACCGCAAAGGTTACAAGTTCAGCACCTATGCAACCTGGTGGATCAGACAGGCCATCACCAGAGCCATAGCCGATCAGGCCAGAACCATAAGGATTCCCGTGCATATGGTCGAAACAATCAATAAGCTGATCAGGGTTTCCAGACAGCTTCTTCAGGAGCTCGGCAGAGAACCGCATCCTGAAGAAATAGCGAAGGAAATGAGCATGTCGGTGGACAAGGTCAGAGAAATCATGAAGATTTCACAGGAACCGGTTTCCCTTGAAACACCGATAGGCGAAGAAGAAGACAGCCATCTGGGCGATTTTATTCCGGATGATGACGCTCCCGCACCCGCAGAGGCGGCTGCGTTTACACTCCTTAAGGAGCAATTGATCGATGTGCTCGATACATTGACCGCCAGGGAGGAGAAAGTGCTGAGACTGCGGTTCGGACTGGACGACGGCAGAGCCAGAACGCTGGAGGAAGTGGGCAAGGAGTTCAATGTAACAAGAGAAAGAATAAGGCAGATTGAGGCCAAGGCATTGAGAAAGCTGCGTCACCCCAGCAGAAGCAAAAAACTGAAGGACTATCTGGATTAAAAACCGGATGTATAAAAAACTCGATAAACAATCGGGTTTTTTCTTTTTCGAAAAATAAGGCAATGCCTGTACCGGCTTATTTTGGCTCTATGTCAATAGTTGGGGTGGGGCTCAAGTAAAATAAAGTGTCTGGGATTTTTTAGCCAGTGGGTAATCGTAAGGTTGCTCACTGGTTTTGTTTTCCGATTGATCAGGTAGGGTAAGCAAATGTCTGCAGCTAGTTTCGTCACTAACAGGCTGTAGAAAGTATGACTCGCTGCAATGCGGGCGCCGATCATTCGCCATCCCTGGCTCATGATTCAGCGCCTGCGGCCTCCATGCCGCAGGTTCTGGTTCCTGACACCGCATTCCAGCATTGCCATACTTCACAGCCTGTATTGCTCCTTCACATGCTGTCTGCCATCTGCTTATCCTACCCGAATTAATTCTGGGCCATAACATGCAGGATTCGATTCCTGAACCTCTTGAAATTCCTTACCCCAAAAGAATTCCTTTTAATAACTTTGATTTTTTTGTTCACTCCTTCAGTAAAGCCAAATGCAAAGCTCTCAAATGTTCCACATGACCTTTCAGCAAGTCTGACATAAAAGCATCTTTTCGCTCGCCCTCGTAAATAACAACATATTTAGCCATATTCTTCCATACTTTTTTCCATCATTAGGCTACACCTTCAATATTTCCTCATAAACAAAACACTCGGTAATATGGTCATTGACCATACCCGTAGCTTGCATGAACGCATAAATTATGGTCGAACCAACAAACTTAAAGCCCATTTTTTTCAAGTCCTTGCTAATCCTATCGGAGAGCGGTGTGCTTGCGGGTAAATCCACAAGTTTCTCCCGATGCTCTGTAATAGGAGCATAATCCACATATCCCCATATAAATTTGTCAAAGCTCCCGTATTCTTCTATAATTCTTAGAAATGCTTTTGCATTACTCACAGTTGCGTTAATTTTCAGGCGATTCCTAATTATTTTCTCATTTACCATGAGTTCTTGAATCTTTGCATCGCAATAAAGGGCTACCTTATTAGGATTAAACCCATCAAAAGCCTCTCTGAATGCTTCTCTCTTATTCAGCACGGTTTTCCATGTAAGTCCTGCCTGCATACCTTCTAAAGTAAGCATTTCAAACAGCTTAACATCATCATGTACAGGTCGTCCCCATTCGTTGTCATGATAGTCTATGAATATGGGGGTGTTTTCTACCCAAGAGCATCTTACTTTTCCATTCATAAAGCCTGTCCTCCAATCGAAATCTAATAACTTCTCTCTACTGAAAGAAAATGAACTTTAGCGCTTTCACCGTCCAAGAAAGACAAGTACTCACAAGCTACTGCATTTTCATTAGCAATATCATATGCTTTAAGAACATCTTCCTACGTTTCCCACAAAACCGAGTCAGCCCACATCTCGCCATCAACAAGTAACTTGTGAGAAATATAGCCTAATCATATCATGTTAAACTTGACTACACTATGTCATATTATAAATTATTAATACTTCATGCCTGTAACGGCTTATTTTTCCTGTTATAAACCATGCTGCATAATGCAAATGATAAGACAGGTGAGACTAAATGAAAAATACGCAGAAAAGGAGCAGATTTCTGCACAGTTTGTGAAACAACAGGAGGAATGTTATGGATAAGAGGATTGGATCGCCGGAGCTTCCGGAAATTGAGTATACGACTTACGACAGGCTGCTGAGGGCCTGGGAGAATTCAATGGAGCTCGTGCGGGATTTTGAAATGTATTCCAAAAGAATCGAGGACGAGGATATCAGCAAGGTTTTCAAAGTGTTTGCAGAGGATGAAGGAAAGCATGCATCGAAATTAAGAGAATTGCTGCTGGAACATAAAATGCACTAGTAGTAAATAGGCGCCAATACGGCGTCCACGCGCGCATTTCCTTACCCGCATACGATTAATACAGCATAGTGGGGCTAAATACTGCTGAACGTATAAAACTCCGAAAATTTTTCTTGACCGCGGTTGAAAGCGCAAGTATAATAATATTTGTTCATTCCTCAATAGCTCAGTCGGTAGAGCATGCGGCTGTTAACCGCAGGGTCGTAGGTTCAAGTCCTACTTGAGGAGCCACGGGCCTTTAGCTCAGTTGGTTAGAGCAACCGGCTCATAACCGGTTGGTCCGGGGTTCGAGTCCCTGAAGGCCCACCAAATAAAAAAACACCATCACAAGCGGATGGTGTTTTTTTATTTCAGCCAGGACCAGGTGGACTCGAACCCGGGCGAGTGCGCGAGCCGGAAAGGAAACGCATGCGTTTCCGGGCGAGTGCGCGAGGCCGATTGATCAGGTAGGGTAAGCAAATGTCTGCAGCCAGTTCCGTCTCTAACAGGCTGTAGAAAGTATTACTCGCTGCAATGCGGACGCTGATCATTCGCCATCCATGGCTCATGATGCAGCGCCTGCGGCCTCCATGCCGCAGGTTATGGTTCCTGATACCTCATTCCAGCATCATCATACATCACAGCCTGTAAGCTACTTCACATGCTGTCTGCCATCTGCTTACCCTACCTGAATGATTCTAAGCCATAACATATAGGATTCGGTTCCCCCGTATATGCAAATCTTATTGTGTTGCCGATTTACTAATTGCTCTTTCGTTCGGAAAAATCATCGGCCGCCGGGCCGTATTGAAGTTGTGCAGCTACCGTTACCGGTGCGGATGAACCGGCGGTATTT
>JAEZMC010000099.1 GCA_023435805.1 Bacillota bacterium
ACAACGATTTCATCTTCATAACGGGCGAAACTCTTAAATGTGCATTTTAATTCCAGCAAGGGCAGCATGGCCCCATTTTCTTCAATTAAGGAATACGGCATACCCATTTTTTTGATAAAATCCGTTCTTCCTGCTTCAAACCATATTGGATAATTGGAATGATGGACAACACCCATTCGGTCCGTTTCAGCATATCTGACTATTAATGGTGTTTCAGTTACAAACATCGCAAACCCCCGATGTATTTCCAATGAAGAATATACGGAGCATCGAGCTCCGCACTGTGGCAATTCCGTCCGCCGGAACTGCAGACCTGGCCGGATTTCCTGCGGGAATAGCCCTGTAAAATATTAAGCCCGTGCCATTTTGTACACGGGATTATCCTTTCGTACCATATATCCGGAATCAATCAATAACCCTTCTCTATGATTACGCTGTGCGCTTCTTCCACTTCCGCTTCAGGAACCAATACTTCAAAATAGTTATCATTGTTATCGTGATTTTTACTGATCGGCCTAAGTTTTACGAGAATTCCTTCTTTTGTGAGCAGCTCTTGCAACTTTGTCGCGATCTCCTTGCTTTGAGCCATGTATACGACTGTCCACATTTTAACACGCCCCTTTTTGGACTATTCACCAGATAAAATCTCTCCATGGCGACATATTATTCTGGATTTTCCTCTCACCTTGATCGCGGAAGTATTCTCCGTAAACTGAGCCAGCAAGACTTCACCCTTGTCCAGCTTCTCAGTGTGATGGAATTTGGTGTCTCTGCCTCTGGTAAGACCAATTACATTTACTCCGTTTTCTTCAGCTTTGATGACAACATATTCACCCAGTATTTTATCCAGTTCCCATTCCAATGAAACCACCTCGCAACTACTATATATTATTTCATCCCAAAAATCAACACAATTTGTCCCGACTACCTTCAAAAAGCCCTGAATCAGCCCAGTTGTGAGACTTTTCTCCTCCGCCTGCCCGACCGTTTACTGGTATTTGATATTTTCAGTTCCAAATCTCTCAATGAGTTCATTTATCAGTGTGTCACATACATTCACACTATATTCGCCAATATCGAGTTTGGCAATATTTCCCATACCGTCTTTTCCGCAAAAGCATACCGCAGTACTGCCGCCAAAGTACTTCAGCAGGGACAGCGTCGCTTTCATCCGTACGCTGTCAGGCGGATCTTCCGTTTTGATATAGAGCTTTGCACCCTGCCCTCTGTTCAGAGCAGTTTTTTTGCCGATCGGCCTCACCGATTCGCAGATGATCTTGGGCTGCTCCTCTTCTTTGATACTGATCCGGCCGTCAATAAAAACGGCATTTTCATTAACCAGCAGTCCGGAGTATTTTGATAAAACGGTGGGGAATACAATCACTTCCATACTCCCATACATGTCCTCCAGCGTGACAAAGGCCATCAGGTTGTTGCTTTTTGTCGTTTTTGTCTTTTTATCAGCAATGATACCTCCGACTGTAACCAGCATCCCATCTGCCAGGCCCATGCCGCCGTCTGTGATTCCGGCCTCCGTAGCGTCCATCCCTTCGTTTCCGCCCTCTGTCAGATCGGAACTGTTGATTGTGGCCTGCTCCAGTATTTCCTTTTCAAATTCCTTCAGCGGGTGGCCGGATACATAAAGGCCCAGCATTTCCTTTTCCATGGCCAGCAGCATCCTGGGAGAATATTCGCTCAATTCGGGGAAACTATCCTCTGCTTTGATTGCATGTGCCTCGCCGGGCATCTCAAAAAGTGATAGCTGGCCTTCCACCTTGCTTCTTCTGCTTTGCTGCACACCGTCCAGCAGCTTTTCATAAACTGCCATCAGTTTGGATCTGTATACGCCGAAGGAATCGAATGCACCGCATTTTATCAGGCTTTCAACACACCTTTTATTGATATCCCTTCCGCCGATGCGCTCGCAAAAATCGCTGAAGCTCTTAAACGGTCCCTTTTCCGACCTTTCTGAAATCAACTCACCGATAGCGCTTTCACCGACGTTTTTAACAGCCGCCATACCGAACCGGATCTTGCCCTTAATCACTGTAAATCGGATATCGCTTTCATTGACATCGGGGGGCAGTACATCGATCCCCATTGTCTTGCATTCGTGAACGTACTGTGAGACTTTATCGGTGCTTCCAAGAAAGCTGTTCAAGGATGCGGCCATGAATTCAACCGGATAATAGTGCTTGAGCCAGGCCGTCTGATAGGCAACCACCGCATATGCTGCAGCATGGGACTTATTGAAGGCATAACTGGCAAAGTCCATCATCTGGTCAAATATGCGGTTTGCTGTCTTCTCGTCCACACCGTTCCTTAACGCACCTTTTACAAGAACCGTCCCATCCTCGTCAAGAATTCCGTAAATAAAATTTTGCCGTTCCTTCTGCATGACATCGTGTTTTTTCTTGGACATGGCGCGCCTGACGAGGTCGGACCGGCCGTAGGAATACCCGCCCAGGTCGCGTACGATCTGCATGACCTGCTCCTGATATACCATACACCCGTATGTGACATCCAGTATCTTCTCCAGCAGTGGGTGCTCATATTCCACTTCACCGGGGCAGTTCTTGTTCCGGATATATTTTGGAATGGACTCCATCGGTCCGGGCCTGTAAAGTGAAATTCCAGCGATGATATCCTCAAGCGAGGCCGGCTGAAGCTCTTTCATAAACTGGGTCATACCGGCGCTTTCCAGCTGGAATATGCCGGAGGTTTTGCCGTCGCCGATCATTTTAAAGACAGCGGCATCTTCCATGTCGAGCTTTTCAACATCCAGCCTGACACCATGGTTTTTCTCGATCAGTGCAACTGCATCCCTTATGACCGTCAATGTCCGCAAGCCCAGAAAGTCCATTTTCAGCAGGCCGAGTTCTTCTAGCAGCCCCATTGTAAACTGTGTGGTCACGCTTTCATCATTTTTTTGCAGCGGTACATATTCGGTGATCGGATCCTTCGATATCACCACCCCCGCAGCATGTGTGCTGGCGTGCCGCGGCATGCCCTCCAGCAATATTGCGGTGTCGATCAGCTCAGTTGCCCGGATGTCGTCCTCGTACTTCATATTCAGTTCCGGATTCAGTTCCAGTGCCTTCCGGATATTCATGCCGATCTGAAAGGGAATCATCTTGGCGATCTGATCCACCTCGCCGTAGGGAATGTCCAGCGCGCGTCCTACATCGCGTATGGCAGCCCTCGCAGCCATGGTGCCGAAGGTAATGATCTGCGCAACCCTGTCTTCGCCGTATTTACGTACGACATAATCAATGACCTCCTGTCTTCTTTCATAACAGAAGTCAATATCGATATCCGGCATGGTTATCCGTTCCGGATTAAGAAATCTTTCAAAAAGCAGATTGTATTTCAACGGGTCGATTCCGGTGATCCCCAGACAGTATGCCGCAAGGCTTCCGGCTGCGGAACCCCTGCCGGGACCGACCATGATCCCGTTATCCCTGGCATATTTGATGAAATCCCATACAATCAGAAAGTAATCAACATACCCCATTTGCCTGATGACCTGCAATTCATAATCAAGCCTCTCAAGGTATGCGGTCTTCTCACCGGATTGATGGGATAAACGTTCAAGTCCCTGCAAGCATAGGCTCCGGAGATAATCAAACGGGTCTGTCCCACCCGGTACTTTGTATTGAGGCAGGTGCAGCTTGTTGAATTCCAGCTCCACATTACAGCTTTCAGCGATTTTTACCGTATTTTCCAAGGCTTCCGGCACATTTTTAAAGGCATTGTACATTTCTTCCGGTGATTTGACGTAAAAATCGTCGGAACTGAATTTCATCCTGTCCTCATCGGTAATTTTTCGTCCTGTCTGGATGCAGAGCAGCACCTCATGCGCCCGTGCGTCCTCCCGTCTGAGGTAGTGCGCATCATTGGTAGCCACAAGCGGAATGCCGGTTTCCCGGGACAGCTTGATCAAACCCTGATTGACAAGGTTTTGTTCTTCCAGGCCGTTGCTTTGCAATTCGAGATAAAAATAACCCTGTCCGAATATTTCATTGAAAGTAAGCGCTCTTTGTCTTGCTTTTCCGTAATCTCCTTCCAGAATTGCCGCAGGCACATCACCTGAAAGGCATGCACTCAGCGCGGTTATTCCTGACGAATGGCGCCGCAGCAATTCCAGGTCTACTCTCGGCTTGTAGTAAAAGCCTTCCGTAAAGCCTGCCGATACGATCTTCATCAGGTTTTTATAACCTTCGTTATTTCTGGCAAGCAGCACAAGATGCCCCTGGTCCGCATCCAAACCGGCCTGCCTGTCGAAACGTGTCCGTTTCGCCGTATAAACCTCACATCCGAGGATAGGCTTGACGCCGTTTTTAACGGCCGTTTTATAAAAATCGATGACGCCATACATCACGCCGTGATCTGTAATAGCTACGCTCTTCATGCCGAGCTCAGCCGTCCTCCCAATCAGGTCGGATATTCTATTGGCACCATCCAGAAGGCTATACTCCGTATGGATGTGCAGATGTACGAAATTCCTGTCTGACGCAGGTAATCCAGGCATAATCCATTCCTCCAATGATTGAACATGGCGGGCAGACGAAAAAACTCCTAGCCGGAGTTTCAACAAAAAGGCATGTATTCCGGTAAGATACTTTCCGGAAACATCCCGTTCAGTTTCTGTGTCCTCTGTTTATTATACCTCACAACCGTCAATGATGAAAACACTTGTTTGTTGAGAAAGGTCAAGTTCCCTGAAAATAGTCTGTTTATTCATTCTCTCGTCATAGATAATTCTGACGACCGGCCTTGTCGGCAGGATCCGGTTGTCCCTGACTACAATCCCCCGCTCCCTGGTATTGAGCAATACGCCTGTACCAACAGGATAGATCGTAACATATTTGACAAAGTTTTCTATGACTCTTGGATCAAAATGATTGGCGCCAAGAGATGTGATATATTCATAAACCTCGTTTGGTTTTAGCTTCTTCCTATAAACACGGTCGGATGTCAATGCATCATAAACATCTGCAACGGCAACAATTCTTGCGCACAGCTGTATGTTTTCATTTTTAAGCTGAAGCGGGTATCCGCTTCCGTCATATCTCTCATGATGACCAAACGCGATATAAGCTGAAACCAGATTCACCCTGTCGCTCTTTTTCAGCATTTCATAGCCGAATATGGTATGTTTTTTAATCTCCTCAAACTCGTCAACGGTAAGCTGGGAAGGTTTTTTCAAAATTTCCTGTGGTATGCAAAGCTTGCCGATATCGTGGAGCATCGCGCCTACGCCGAGCTCCCTGAGTTCCTGCAGGTCAAAGCCAAGCCCGATTCCCGTTAAGAGTGAGAGGATGCACACATTGACAGAATGCTCGAAAGTATAGTCATCGACTGATTTTATTTCAGAAAGGTTGTACAGAATATCGTTGTTTGAAAGCAGTTCATCTATGATTTTGCCGACTGTTTTTTTAACACCCTCGACATCCAGGCCAGGC
Organism: Bacillota bacterium; assembly: GCA_023435805.1. Lineage (GTDB taxonomy): Bacteria > Bacillota > Clostridia > Acetivibrionales > DTU013 > JAEZMC01. The sequence goes on from JAEZMC010000099.1 coordinate 5,466, forward strand.
GTGAAATTGTAGTTGGTCATCATTTTTTTAACCAGAACAACCGCTTCGCTACGTGTTTGCTCCTGTATTACGTCTTGAATCTGAATATTCTCGGAAATATCATCCTCCAGATAGATCTCTGACACGCCGTGATTTTTCAGCTTCTCTAAGTATGTTTCCTTTAACTCGATACCTTTTGACAAAAGTACGCCGCCGTCGGAATTAAATATGGTTCGTGCCAGTTTTACGCCGATCTCTATCTTGTCGATATTCACTCTGCGCATTTTTTCCTCCAAGGATTTATCTTTGGTAATCTGTTATTTATTCGACATAAATACATTAATTCCTTCCTTTTTTTTCACAATTTAATGCACATCATTAAAAATATGCGCGTGTCCAATGGATGACGTTTCCATATGTGTGAAATCATGTGGGCAATAATGCATGTATTTACATTTTATGGTATACTGTGTTTGTTACTTTTTTGAAAGGAAATCCATATGATAAAGTCCATTGCCTCCGGATCAGCGGGCGCCGCCCTTCTTTCGGGAATGCAGCCGCTGTATAAAAAACTGGTTAAAATGGTTGCGTCAATTGGAAACATCTGTTTAGTATCGGAAGATATGTTATATAAATGGCATTTTATTCGGTATGACATGCCGTTATTATACAGAAACCATACTTCCTGCTTGTATGCCAATTGTGCTTTTTGCGCCAACCTCGTGCGCTCCGGCTGCCACAAGCACTGTCTCAAATGCGGTGCGGGAACATACATCCACTGCAGCCCGCTGCTTCCGGGCCTGCTGTATGCTGAGGCCGTACGCCCGTGCAGTACGGATTGCCTCACGATACCATGGTATTATAGAGAAACCTGCAGCAATTTCAAAAGACTTTCATTAAACAATTATTTGAAAAATTTTAAAACTGTATTCAGCCCGAACGGGATCTATCATTTTGAAGTGCTTGAAGGGTTGGAAAAAGGCCTTTCAGCTGGTGAAAGGCCCTGTCATGTATGTGCATCGGTTGATTACGAAATATACCGTAGCTGCTCCTCTCAAAGCAGTTTCGACATCAAAGCGCCGTGCGGCAAAATTGCCGGAGAGCTGGCTTCCTACTATAAAAAGCAGTCCGGTGATTCTGTCAATACAGTAAATTTTTAATAACGCCGACCACGTTTTCCTTGATATATTCCAGTTTTTGCTGCGCCAAAGCCGGTGCGGAATCGGAGACGCCGTAATAAATCTTGATTTTCGGCTCCGTTCCGGATGGCCTGATGCAGAACCACGAGCCATCCTCCAGTTCATAGTAGAGTACGTTGGATGCAGGAAGCTCCAGCCCTTCTTTCATCCCGGTATGTACACGGTAGATTTCCTTCAACTGGTAATCCCTTATCGCTGAAATTTTACAATTTCCGAATTTGTCCGATTTCATTCCCCTCAGCGTTTCCATCGCACTGCTGATTTTTTCCACACCTTCTTTTCCTTCCAGCGTAAAGGATGTGATTCCTTCCATGGTATAGCCGTATTTCTTAAAGATCTCCTGCAGGCCATCATAAAGCGACATCCCTCTGGTCCGATAGTAGGCCGCCATTTCCCCGATCAGCATACTGGCCACCACGGCGTCCTTGTCTCGGGAAAAAGTACCCGCCAGGTATCCGTAGCTTTCTTCAAAGCCGAAAAGATACTTTTTCAAGCCGGTTTCATCCAGTTCCTTAATTTTTTCACCTATAAATTTAAAACCTGTCAGCACTTCAATCAGCTCAATATTGTAGTGATTGGCAATTTTCCGCGCCAATTCGCTGGTTACAATGGTTTTTACAACGAATCCGTTGGAAGGAAGGCTGCCGGTTGCCTTTTTCTGTGAAAGAATGTATTCCATCAACAGGCAGCCCGTCTGATTTCCGGTCAGCGTAACATATTCCCCGGCCGAATTCCGGACAACGACGCCTACCCTGTCACAATCGGGATCCGTCCCGATGATCAGGTCCACATCCTCTTTGGCGGCCAGCTCGATTGCAAGCCTGAATGCATCCTTTTCTTCAGGGTTTGGATATTTCACCGTGCTGAATTCAGAGTCTGGCAATTCCTGCTCTTTTACAACCAGCACGTTTTTAAAGCCTGTTTCCGCCAATATTCTTCTAACAGGCTTATTTCCCGCACCATGCAGCGGTGTGTAGACAATCCTGATCAGCTCCGACGCCGCTTTGACAAACGCCGGGTGAACGGTCAGTGTTTTCAGGTTGTTTATAAAAACGTCATCTATTTCAGATCCGATTTTTCGAATGAGATTTTTCGAAACAGCTTCCTGCTCCGACATGGGTACAATCGTTGTTATATCGGTTATTTTCTCAATTTCGTTCAATACCGTTTCGGAGTCTTCCAACGAAAGCTGGCCGCCATCCTCGCCGTATACCTTGTATCCGTTGTATTGTTTAGGATTGTGGCTTGCGGTGATGACGATGCCGGCGGCCGCGTTCAAGTACCTGACCGCAAACGAGAGCTCAGGCGTCGGGCGGAGCTCGTCAAACAAGTATGCTGCAATACCGTTGGCTGCAAAAACCTTTGCCGCCTCCAACGCAAATTCCGGAGACATCCTCCTGCAATCATATGCGATTGCGACGCCGCGGCGGCGTGCATCTCCGACATTCTTCACAAGATAATTCGCCAGGCCTTGAGACGCCTTTCTTACGGTATATATGTTGATCCGGTTCGTTCCGGCTCCGATGATGCCGCGAAGGCCGCCTGTTCCGAATTCCAGGTTCCTGTAGAACCTTTCTTCAATTTCAGCGGGGTTGTCCTTTATCTGTTCAAGCTCTTTTTTCGTATCGCAGTCAAAGTAATCATGACTCATCCAAAACTCATATACAGCCCTGCTATCCATACTACTCCTCCAAATATATTTTACAGTAGTATACCACATCAGGGAATATTTCAAAAGGGGACTTTTCCAGGTGCTGGCTTTGCCGGAACGTCCCCTGCGGACAATAAAGAGGGGACATTTCCAGGCACCGGCCTTGCGGAACGTCCCCTTTCTATTTACAGTATGATGCAAATCAAGCCTCCGCTGCCTTCGTTGATGATCCGCTGAAGTGTTTCCTGAAGCTTCAGCTGGGCATCCTCCGGCATCCTGTTGAGTTTGTTGTGCAGGCCTTCACTTACCAGCTCATGCAGAGATTTTCCGAATATATTGGACTGCCAGATCTTGCCCGGTTCACTTTCAAATTCCTTCAGCAGGTAGTTCACCAGTTCCTCCGACTGTTTTTCAGTACCCACCAGCGGCGCTATCTCCGTCTCGATGTCCGCGCGGATCATATGTATGGACGGGGCGCTGGCTCTAAGCTTGACGCCGAAACGGTTCCCCTGCTTGATAATCTCCGGTTCATTCAATGTCATTTCTTCCATCTGCGGAGTCACGACACCGTAGCCTTTTACTTTCACTTCATGAAGCGCAAATTCCACTCTTTCATACTCTCTTTTAATCCCCGCAAGGTTTTTGATCAGGCTGATCAACCGGTGTTCACCCTCGATCTGCAGTCCGGTTGTATCGCTGAGCACCTTGTAGAACAGGTCATCCGGCGTCTCAATGTCGACCAGCATGGTGCCGACACCTGCATTGATTTCGGACAGGTATGCCCTTTTAATAAACTCGTAGCCCCCAAAACGCAAGGCCGAATCCTTTGCCTCCCGGATTTTCTGAACTCCCTTGAACGTATCCCGTATGGCCTGGAGCATGTCAACCCTGAGCCAGTGATCCTCTTCCAGTGTCTCTACCCATCTGGGTATGTTGATACCGATTTCGCATATGGGGAATTCATACAGTATTCGTTCCATGATCCCCGCCATGTCTTCATGACGCATTTGCGCACAGTTGATACTGATGACGGGCACCTCGTACTTTTCCTCCAGCTCCATCCTCAGCTTCTCTGTTTCGGTATCATACGGCCTGACGGAGTTCAGCACGATCACAAAGGGCTTGTTGATCTCTTTCAGCTCGCTGACGACCCGTCTTTCCGCATCCAGATAATCCTCCCTCGCAATATCGGTTATGCTTCCGTCCGTTGTCACAAGAAGGCCTATTGTGGAATGGTCGTTGATTACCTTTCTGGTTCCCATTTCCGCAGCCTGTTCAAAAGGTATCTGATAGTCAAACCACGGCGTTGAAACCATCCTGGGGGAATTGTTCTCCAGATAGCCCAATGCCCCCTTGACGAGATAACCAACACAGTCCACCAGCCTTACCTTGAGTTTCAGGGTTTCATCCAGTGTGATCTCAACCGCTTCATTCGGAACAAATTTGGGCTCCGTGGTCATGATGGTACGCCCGGTAGCACTTTGCGGAAGCTCATCCTTTGCTCTTTCACGGCTGTATACATTCTCAATGTTCGGTATAACCAGCAAATCCATGAATCTTTTGATCAGCGTTGACTTGCCTGTTCTGACCGGTCCTACGACTCCTATATAAATATCTCCCTGCGTCCTCTCAGCAATCTGCTGATATATGCTGTATTTTTCCACCCGCTAACCCCCCTTAATCTATAAGCAAAGCATGATACGGAACGATTGGAAGCCTCCGTCCGCGGTATTACCTCCTGCAGACGGAAACCTCTCTTCCCGGCAGCGGCCTGCATCGTCCTGAACGTCTACACGGCAGCCAGCCTGCATCAGCCGAAAGAGGGCAGCTCCATAGCAGTAACTGTGTGTCCTCTTTTTCGGCTCACAATATAAATATATGTCCGTAAAAGGTTAATATTACAAAAAAAGAAGGATGGGTTAAAAGCTATTTAACAAATACTTTCAGTATCTGTTGTATGAATTGTATCGAGATGGGCAGACCTTTCCATTCCTCTCCGTCCACACTGATGGAAAAGTCACTGTCGCCTTCAACAGTGCAGTTTTTCGTTCTGAGCCACATGACATTCCGGTCATTGACGAAATCGTTGTTCAAAACCTTGAACAACAGACCCGCGAGCTCGATATGCAGGCAGTTCTTCAGCAGCAATATATCCATGAAGCCGTCCGACAGATCCGCCTCGCCAACCAGGTTGGAAAAACCCGCCGCATGTTTCCCGTTCAGGATAAGAAACAACAGAAAATCATCTTCCACAATTTCATTATCCGTAGTAAGCTTCAGCCGTACGGGTTTCAGGTATGAAAACTCGCCCAGGGCTTTCATGTAGTAGGCCAGCGGTCCGAAATTCTTTTTGAACTCGCTTCCGGTACTGTAGGATACATCGACAAAGTTGCCGCCGGCGCAGGTATTCAGGCAGTATTTTTCCCCGTTGATCAATCCGGCGTCTATCTGCGCGATATTGCCGGCCAGAATGATGTCCATGCACCTTTTGATATCAAATGGTATGTTCAGGCTCCTGGCAAAGTCATTACAGGTTCCTGCCGGTATGATCCCCATGGGTATATCCAGCCCCGCTTTAAGCAGAGAGCTGGCAATCAGGTTTACAGTACCGTCTCCGCCCGAAACGACCACATAGCTGTATTCTTTGTCCAAAAGCACCTGCTGCAGCTTGCTGCCGCTTTCCTCCTCCGTCCGGAACGGAACGGCCAGCACATTCCGTTCCATAAAACGGCCGATAATATAAT
>JAEZMC010000112.1 GCA_023435805.1 Bacillota bacterium
GGTCAGCTTGCTGCCGGACAGCGTAACGCCTGCGGCAGGAGCATTCAGCGACCAGCGGACAGTCTCGCCGGGCATGACCGCACCGGTCTGATCCTTCACCGCGGCCGTGTAGTCCGAATAAATCACACCTGTCTTCGGAACCTCCACATAGGTCGAGCCGGTGATATCAATGGTGGTCACGGCTGCTACGGGGTTGGCATACAGTATTAATTCCTTCGATGCCGTTACGGTCCCATTTGAGGCAGAAGTGGCAACCAGCGTGATATTGCAGGGCTTGGCTGTGTTGTCGACGGTCAGCTTGCTGCCGGACAGCGTAACGCCTGCGGCAGGAGCATTCAGCGACCAGCGGACAGTCTCGCCGGGCATGACCGCACCGGTCTGATCCTTCACCGCGGCCGTGTAGTCCGAGTAAATCAAACCTGTCTTCGGAACCTCCACATAGGTCGAGCCGGTGATATCAATGGTGGTCACAGCTGTTACGGCGTTCGCATACAGTATTAATTCCTTCGATGCCGTTACGGTCCCATTTGCAACAGAAGTGGCAACCAGCGTGATATTGCAGGGCTTGGCAGTGTTGTCGACGGTCAGCTTGCTGCCGGACAGCGTAACGCCTGCGGCAGGAGCATTCAGCGACCAGCGGACAGTCTCGCCGGGTATGACCGCACCGGTCTGATCCTTCACCACGGCCGTGTAGTCCGAGTAAATCAAACCTGTCTTCGGAACCTCTACATAGGTCGAGCCGGTGATGTCGATGGAGGTCACGGCGGATACAGGGTTGGCTTGAAGCGTTATGGTTTTGGAAGCCTTGACAGTCCCGTTTGTAACAGAGACGGCGTTCAGCGTGATATTGCCGGGCTTTGCCGTGCTGCTGACAGCCAGGCTGCCGGTGTCGGCTGACAGAGTAACACCTGCCACAGTTGTGTTCAGGGACCACCGTGCTTTTTCGCCGGGCATGACTTCTGCGTTCTGATCTTTAATGACAGCCGTATAGTCAGAGTATATTACACCAGTTGCAGGGATTGCCACATTGGCGGCTCCGCTGATTTCCAGTGAAGAGGCCTTCGGATCACCTGTTGAAGCGCCTACCGATACCTGGGTGAGCGTATATCTGCCGTCGGACCTTCTGCCATCTATGGCCAGATCGATGCCCGGTTTACCTGTCTCAGGGTCGATGATGGCTGCGCAAAGCGTATAGGTTCCTGCTGCAAGGCCGGAAGGTATTTTAATGGAGGCGTTTACATTTTTCGTGCCCGGAAGCCAGGTTCTGATATCCTCGCTGGAGTTTGTTCTGGCAACGATGTTTCCGGAGGAATCAGCCAGGGACAATTCCAGAGGCCAGTTGTAATAGAAGGGCGCCACACCTTTGTTTGCCCAGCTCATGGAAACTGCCATATTATCGCCGGGCGCAACCGTGCTCTGATGAGACACCGACTGGATGACATATCTGTAGCCCATGGTAGTCAGTATCCTGTCAAAGTTTTTCTGCAGGCTTGTCCCAAGAGGCTGTGTACCGGGGGAGCAAGGTCCGAGCCAGCTGGTGTGACTGTCACGCAGCATCTGCAGCGAGGTCTCGATTGTGGAATCCTGCAGGTACATGGTACCGGGGTAGTTGGCAAACTCACCGCCGGAAGGCGCAGTTTTCCAGTAATCCGGCATGGCCGGGTGGTTTTCATTTGTGAGATAATCCTTGTAGCCATTCTTTATGTAATCATTGAAATAATTATAGGTCTGTGAGCTGCTTCCAAACGAATCGTTGAATAGACCCATGTTGTTATCTTTGGCAATCTGGAACGGCCTTCTCATAAGAAGGATTTTATTTTTAAAGCTATTGACATAATGCTGAACATATTGATCCGAAACAGCTACCTTCGGGAATGGAATGGTAAAGCTGTCGCTTTTTTTAGTATGGAATTCACCCCATTGCCCAAGGCTTCCGATTGCAATCATCGGCACGCGGTTATCGTTGTTGTACCTTGCAGCAAGTGCCGCAATAAGCGTGCTATGATAGGAGATCAGCTTTGTATTGTTGTAGTTGGGGCTGAAACCCTTGCCCCAGTCGATATCGTACCAGGTACCGTCACCGTTTATTTCATCATAGAGCCAGTCGGGGATATCCTTATGAGATGTGGAGCCGGGGTAATCCATGTTGATTCTCAGGATGATCTTCACGCCTTTACCGGCCCAATAGCTGAATTTGTTCCTGCTTTCCAGCGCGTCAAAGGCATAGTTTCCTTTTGTGGGCTCCAGATCTCTCCAGCTGGCATTGATGTAAACCAGTCTGTGAGGCTGTTGATAAGGTCCGCCGCTTGCCCAGGGCGCCCAGCCCATATAGGGGTTGTTCAGGACGGAGGATATTTCTGTGGGTTTATATGTAACGGTTGAACCAGTTTCAGAAGCGTATACTACGGATGTCGTCAAAAGTGCAAGCACGAGAAAAACAACAGCAAAAAGCCTTGCAATTGATTTAGACATTTAATTCAATCTCTCCTTTAAAAATTAGATGGTTTAGATACTATCGATCAGATAAGTCGAAGTGCACCAGGTTGAAGTGAGTTAAGCAGTACATCAAATTTTCATTATAATTGCCACCTTTTGTTAATAAAATAATTGTTTATATGTAAATAATAAGGGAATATATATTGTTTGTCAATATCTCTACTAGTCTTATTTAAATAGTCGTAATTACCTATTTTTTATTTTTGCTTTGAAAAGGACCGATCTACGGTATGCCCGATGTTATTTTGTTTTTGATATGGGTATTAAAATTGCAATGAGGTGAGAGAGATGAATGTCATTCAATTTTACAGGCTTGCAAATTTTTTATATAGAAAAAAAATTCCTTTACTGCCCCGTTTGATATACAATATTCAGTTTTTACTATTCAACAGTATTATACCATACAGCGCGCAAATTGGAAAAGGAACGTACTGTTCCTATGGCGGAGTGGGCGTGGTGATACACGAAAGAAGCGTCATAGGCGAAGACTGTGTTCTGGGGCAGGGCATTACGATTGGAGGGAGATCCAGGATACAGGATGTGCCTGTCATTGGGAACAAGGTGTATATTGCCTCCGGAGCAAGGGTCCTCGGTAATGTCCGGATCGGGGACAATGCCATCATCGGCGCCAACAGTGTTGTGATCAAGGACGTACCGGAAGGCTGTGTCGCTGCAGGCGTACCTGCAAAGATCATCAAAACCGGGGTCAGGCTGGAGGATTATTTATGAAATCGGGTTTTCTGAAGGCTGAGAGTACCAATAAGGCAATATTCCTGTCCATGTCGCTGAGTATGCTTGCCAAGGTGTTTAATTTTGCCCAATCCCTGGTTACCTCTTATGCCTTTGGAACGCAGGCCAGTACGGATATCCTGTTTTACATGCTTTCGATGGTCATTCTGCTTTCAACCCTGTTAAGCTCGGTGAACCAGCAGGTAATCGTACCCAATGCCATTTATATAAGGACAAATACGTCGGAAGAGGATTCTCGCAAATTCATATCGTTTATTTATTTGATCTACCTGGTCGTGGGGGCTTCTGGAACGGTTTTACTGGCAGCAATGCCGGATAAGGTGCTGATGCTGTTTTCCAGGTTCACCCACGAGCAGTTCATGAGCAACCTCAGCATCCTGCAATTTATCATACCTACCTTCATCCTGATCATTGCAAATACTTTTATACTGGATATATTCACATCCTACCGCTATTTTACGCTTCCGATGTTTCTGGATATGTTGAAAAATGTCATCATCATCTTATTTGTCCTGCTATTTAAAGACCTGTTTTCCGTGACAAGTCTGGCCATAGGAGTATTGATCGGAAATCTGGCGCAGTTTCTGCTGCTGAATTTCATGCTTTTTTACATATTGAAATGCAGGCCGTCCTTCAAGCGTTTTCATTTAAGTAATGAAATCAAAGGAAACATCGGTTACGTGCTGGGAGGGTTCCTGACAACCTTTTTAAGCGGGTTTATCGTCATGTACCTGATGTCCGGCTTCAGCAGCGGCGTCTATACGGCAATGGACTACGGGCAGAAGATCAGCACGGTTTTTATCACGGTGATCGTGGGGCAGATCGCGACTGTAGTGGGTATGAACATTATAGAGCTTTACGCAAAAAACGATATGAAGAAATTAAACGAAACGTTTCTGAATTACCTTAAAATGAGTATTTTCCTGACCATCCCTTTCAGCTTCATCATTTTTCTGAATTCGGATGGAATGATATCGATTTTATTTGAAAGGGGTAAATTCACCAGGGAATCCGTTATTCTGACGAGCTTTTTCCTGAAATATTTCATTCTTACACTGCCGTACGCACTCATCAACGGTTTTGTCGTCCGCCTGATCATCGCCAAGCAGATACAGCGCGTATCCTTCTGGTGGCAGACCTTCCAAAGCATCGGCAATATTCTTGTACTCTGGCCGATGATTTACTTCTTTGGATACAGGGGTTACCCCATAGGAGGGCTGATTGCCGACTATATTTATATTTTCCTGCTGCTGCATTTTCTATTGAAGCACCAATTTGCATACATTGACCGCAGGCAGGTGATCCGGTTTTTCCTGCTGAACGGGCTAATCAATACCGGAATTGCCGCAGTGTTTTATTTTACAGGTATCTGGGCGGGTGCGGAAGGTAGTTTTATGCAAAAGCTCCTGACCGTCGCCTTCGTTTCGCTTGCCTTTATCCTTGCATCCCTTGCAATCGGCTATGTCAGCGGAATTAACCGGGAGGTTGTCCTAAAGAGCATCGGTTTTATCCGGTCTGGCTGGAGAAACAGGCTGAGGGGACGTACGGCCGGGCAGAAGAGCATAAAGGATTTTAAGTATCTGTTTCCATAATAAGTAACGGTGGTAATAGTAAAAATCAGTTTAGAAACGGTGGTGAGCAAATGAGAAAAATCAAACTATGCTTTATTTCATTCCTGGCCTATCCACTCTTTAACGAAAAAGCGAATGTTGTATTCGGAGGTGCTGAAATAGACGCCTACAACCTTGCGAGAAACCTGGAAAAAAGCGGGAAGTATGACATCACCTTTTATGTGGGGGATTATGGACAGGAATATGAAGAGAAATACGGAGAGATAAAGGTAAGAAAATTTAAATATATGAACCTGTCCGCTTACAAAGGCTTCGCAGCAAAGCTGCGCCGCCAGTTGAGCATTATTGCCGAGGTTTTCAGGTTTGACTGCGATGTCTGCTTCATAGAGGCGTATAATGAAATGCTTGGCTGGGTCGCATTGATCCCGGGCAACCTGAAGGGCAGCAAAACCATATTCCGCCTTGCGCATGATCTGGACACGGATCCGGAGGATGCAAAGAAGAGAGGCTTTTTATTTAACAATCTGTACAGGTACGGCATCGGAAAAGCCGGTGCCATCATCAGCCAGACTGAAATACAAAAGAAACTGCTGCTGGACCGGTTCGGTCTTGACAGCCGTATCATCAAGAATGCCTTTTTTATCAACGATAAAATTGATCCAGAGGATAAAAAGTTCATCCTCTGGGTAGCAAGAGCCCAAAACTGGAAGCGTCCCCGGCTTTTCCTCCAGCTTGTTGAAAGGCTTCCCGAGGAGAACTTCATGATGATCATGCCGGGCGAAAATGAGCTGCAGGAGGAAATCAGGAAAGAGGCCGCGAGGTACCCGAATCTCAAATTTATTGATTATGTGCCGTTTGCACAGGTACAGCAGTATTACAATGCAGCGAAGCTTTTTGTCAATACCTCCGAATATGAAGGCTTTCCAAATGCCTTTGTACAGGCCTGTCTTGGCAGGACACCCATCTTATCCTTCAATGTCAACCCGGATGCGTTTATAGAGACCAATGGTCTGGGATTTTTCTGCAATAACGATCTGGAACAGGCGGTTCGCTTTATCAGGGAATACACGCGGGAGCAGATGCGGACACTGGGAGACAATGCCATGAGCTATGTAAAAAAGCATCATGACATATCAGGCAGCGGACCCATATATGAGGAAATTATCAGGGAACTGGCTGCAGGAAGGGAGGCCGGCTAATATGGAGGCAACGGGTAGTGCAACAAAGGCGACGGTTTTGCTGACTTTTATGGTTGCGGCGGCCATATCGGCTGTGAACTTTTTCAATCCTCTGGTTTCAATAGGAATAGCACTTGCTCTTGTGACAATGCTTTTTCTGGTCCAGAAACCGGTTTACAGCATTATCCTGCTCATTCTGGCCACCCCCTTTTCAATGACGGAAATACTGAATACACAGCTTGCGGGTATCCCAGGAATGAAGCTTGCGAATATCATGGCAATCGCTGCCGGCGGTCTGCTGCTTGTGAAAAAAAAGCCGGCTAAGCTGTCCAAGGAGGATCGGATCTTCATTTATGGGCTGCTGATCCTGTTCACCGCAGCGGTCTTCCGTTCGATTGGGTATATCGGTGAGACCTACAATTTGATCTGGAATGACCAGTACAGCATATCAAGGTATATGCTTTCACATCTAATCAAGCCTTTGCTCATTTTTTTACCGTTCATCCTGATTAGCGTATATGTTCGAAACAGGGAGGATGTGGAGAACCTGACAGTCGGTATTATGGGATCCATAGTTCTGCTGTCGGCTTTTTTAATGGTACTCTATTTATTTTTTACCGATAACAAATTGAATTTTGAAGCGGTGCGCGTTGGCTTTTCAAAAGTGCTGGGCATGCATAACAACAATCTGGCCGATTTCTATATTGCGGTGTATCCCGTATTACTGGCCTATGCTGTCAGCAGGAAAAGCCTGCTTTGGGGAGGGGGAGTCATTCTGTCTCTTTGCGCCGTCGGCATTATCTACTCCAGAAGCGCTTATTTTGTCATTGTCCTGTGCACGCTTGCGTTTTTTGTTTTCACACACCGGGCAAAGCTGCTTCCATGGGTCATAGGAGCTGGTCTTGTATCGCTGAATTTCATACCGCAGACCATTATTCAAAGAGCGCTCACCGGGCTTGCCGAAAATGATGTGAATGCCATCTCGGCGGGGCGTGTGGATCAGATCTGGCTGCCTTTGATCCGCGAATTCATGGCAGAGCCGCTCAAGCTGATCATTGGCGCGGGCAGATATGCCATCATGGGTTCGGATGCTTTCAAGAGCGGGAAAATCCTTCAGGTGGGGCACGCTCACAGCATGTACCTGGATACGCTGCTGGATTCAGGCATAATCGGGCTGACCTTCTTCCTGATTTTCTTTTACATGTTTCTGAAAAAATTCATCGGTGCGCATAAATATATCCGTGAAAAGCTGTATGTGGATATTCTTATAGGAATTGAGATATCCATCGCTGCCTTCCTTATCCGCGGTATTACCGACAGCTTTTTCTTTCCGGCGCTTACCAATGCATTTTTATGGATCAATCTAGGGTTGGGAACCGCCATTGTATACATGTTCCGGGAGAAGGAGGGGCGTATTCCGTCAACCGTAAAAGCCGACGATGACCCGCGCCTCCCGGATGAAGGAAAGGAGGCTGATGGATATGAAAATAGCCATTCTGATTAGCAACCTTCGATTCGGAGGTGCGGAAGTACAGACTGTGGAGCTGGCAAATAATCTTGCGGCCTGCGGGAATGAAATCCTGCTCATGAGCATGGACAACGACCTGGCCATCCGTGAACGGGTTGCTGCGGGAATTGAGGTTGTTGCTCTTGGAAAACGAAGCTATGCGGACTTCAGGCTGTTCCGGAAAATCATCGGATTATTGCGGGATTTCAAGCCGAACTGCTTGCTGATGGTGAATACCTATCCGACCATGTACGGCTATCTGGCCAGTTTATTCTCAGGTCGCAGGTTCGGAATGATTTCCATACAGCATACAACGCTCTTCAACGGTCTGGTTGACGAGCTTCAGAACCTGTATTACATGAAGATGGTCAACAGAATGGACCGCATCGTATTTGTATGCAACAACCAGCGGGATTACTGGATCAGAAAGTATGGCATCAATCCCCGTAAATCAGTTGTGATATACAATGGCATTAATGTAAGCAGGTTCGAAGCTTTTCAGACAGACGCCGCAAAACTCAGAAGTCAACTGGGTTTTTCCCCCACCGATATTGTCATCGGCGTCAATGCAAACCTCCGGCCGGAGAAAAAGCATGAGGACCTGATTGATGCACTGAAAATACTGCAGGCCCGGGGCTATCCCGTCAAGCTTCTCTTTATCGGAGACGGTGTGCGCAGGAGCTTTCTGGAGCGGCATATAGAGGCCAGAGGGCTGAGGGAGGACATCGTGATAAGCGGTTTTGTGCAGGATGTCCGTCCCTATCTGTACTGTGTGGATATATCCGCATTGTCCTCGGTAGCAGTAGAAACGCTTTCCATTGCAATCATAGAAAGTATGGCGCTGGCCAAACCCATCGTAATTTCCAATATCGGGGGGGCCAGCGAGCTGGTGGAGCACGGCCGGAACGGATTTTTGTACGAAGCCGGCAATGTGGGCCAGCTGGCGGATGCCATCGCCGCCATTATCGACGGGAAGCTTTTCGTGCAAATGGGCGAAAAATCGTTGCAGAAAGCGAAAGAATTGTTCGATACCGGCAATATGACCGTCAAATATACCGGTATACTGAAGGAATTGTGCTGACGGAGCGGCGAGAAGCATGGGGGTGGGGAGTATGTGGTATACTAAAAAATACAAGAACTTCATTATCAGGAAAATATTTGATCTGGTGATGCTGTTTTACAAGCCGGAGCGAACGAAGCTGGGCAAGGTATTATCCTATTGCTCGGAAAACATTGATTTTTACAGAGGCATGGGCTCCAGGCTTGAAAATTACCCCTTTATTGATAAAAAGGTACTCATGTACAATATTGACCGTTTTATCAATAAAAAATTCCGTTTTAAAAATGTCGGTCTTACAAGCGGTACGACGGGAACACCGGGTAAATTCTTTCGGGATATCAAATCCATGGCGGCGGAACAGTATTTTCAAAACCGGTACTTCAACTGGAAGAGCTGTTACAGGGTTATATTCAGGGGGGAGAGGCTATTTGACAACCAATACAGCGGCGACAGGATTTACAGGACTGTCCCGCTGATCAGGGAGATGTATGTTTCGTCCTTCCATATTAATGATCAGACATTGAAAAATCTTGTGGAGAAGCTTGCAACCATCCGGAAGAAATGTCTGTGGGCATATCCGTCCTCGGCATATGCTCTGGCGGAATACTGCAAAAAAAATAATATCCGTCTGAAATTTGATGTTGTTGCCCTTTCGTCGGAAATTCTGATGGATTACCGCAAGGATTTGATGGAGGAGGTATTCCAGTGCAGGGTGATGGACTGGTACGGCCAGGCGGAGCGGGTTGCGGCGCTGGTGCGGTGTGAACACGGGCATTACCATGAGCTGGAGCACTATTCGTATGTGGAGTATCTGCCGGCAGAAGACAACATGTTTGAAGTTGCCGGGACTACGCTGCATAACAAAATCATGCCGATCATCAGATACAATATGCACGACCTGGTGGAAATATCGGAAGAGCCGTGCTTATGCGGAGCGAAAGGGAAAAATGTCACCAGGATTCACGGGAGGACCACCTGCTATATTGAGCTTCCAAACGGCAGGCTGGCTGAGACACCGCTGGCCTTTCTGTTCAAAGGCATGGAAAATGTAGTGGAAGCGCAGGTCGTTCAAAAGGTGGATAAACAAATCATCATCAAGGTGGTACGTGACCGGGACTACAGCGATGAAAATGAAAAAATGCTGATTGAGCATGTCTCCGGATTTATTCCTGCCGAGCTTTACAAGCTGGAATACGTAGACAGGATTGAGCGGGACGCAAGAGGCAAATTCCGGTATGTTATCAATGAAGGGATGCATTAACTGCTAGGCAGAGTCTTTACTGAACCGGTTTATGCAGTGCCGGATCAGGGTAAACACTGTAATATTTCCAGCAAAAAAATGTAATGAGGTATACTATGGACAGTCAGGGAAAGATGTTATTTTACACAATAGTCAGACAAGGCGCTACATTCAGGAAAATATTGAAATCGTTGAACGAATCTCAATACTATTCGACAGCGCAGCTGGTAAATCTGCAGAATAAAAAGCTTTCACTGCTGGTAAGGCATAGTTATGAAAATGTGCCGTATTATACGGAACTGTTTGATAAACTGAAGCTGAAGCCTGAGGATATCAAGACCAAGCAGGATTTGCAGAAGCTGCCGTTCCTGGATAAACTGACGGTGCGACAGAATTACGACAAGCTGATTGCTCGCAACAGAATGAAGTTTTTTTGCGGAACCGCCGAAACAAGCGGCACTACCGGAACGCCTTCCAGGTTTATGCGGGATTATTATTCCATTAACTTTGAAAATGCCGCGCTCTGGAGGTTCAGGGAGCAAG
This sequence comes from Bacillota bacterium, assembly GCA_023435805.1. Lineage (GTDB taxonomy): Bacteria > Bacillota > Clostridia > Acetivibrionales > DTU013 > JAEZMC01. The sequence continues at coordinate 10,346 of JAEZMC010000112.1, forward strand.
TCGGCGGGAACGGAACCAGGAGAGTGATCCTGCGCGGTGATATCATCATACCGGTAGAGCAGGCCCATCCGCCGTTCTGGAAGGAGTACCGGCTGAACAGGGAGCTGTACCTCTCCTCTTATCATATCAATAGGGAAAATGCGGAGATCTATTTCCGCAAGATGGAGGAATTTGGTGCGGAAACGATTTATGCCTTTCCGTCCTCCGGTTATCTTCTGGCAAAGCATTTTCAACAGCTGGGGAAAAATTTCACGCTGAAGGCCGTATTCACTTCATCCGAATCCATCTCGGAAAAGCAGCGGGCACTTATTGAAAAGGTGTTCGGATGCAGAATCTATGACTGGTACGGGCAGGTTGAAAGAGTTACGGCAATCGGGCAGTGCGAAAAGGGAACATACCATATCATAGAGGATTACTCCATAACGGAAACGGAAGAAACCAAATTTGGCAGCGAATTGATCGGTACAAACCTGAACAACTATATCATGCCGCTGATCCGGTTTCGAACCGGCGACCTGGTCCATCTCGGACAAGAACCCTGTGCCTGTGGCAGACATTTTAGAACGGTGACCAAAATACAGGGCAGAAGCCTTGAATATATCACGACGCCGGACGGCAAGAAAATTTCATTGTTTCTGGTTACGGATACGATAGATTTCGATGACCATGTCAGCGAAGCACAGTTCATACAGAAGAAAAAAGGTGAACTGATCATCAATATTGTGTGCGGAGAGCAGTATTCGGAAAAGGACAGGTTGAAAATCATCAGGAATATCAAGGAACATACGGCCCCCGACATGGTTGTTGTCCTCAATGAGGTAGATACGCTGCCAAGGGGCGCCAACGGTAAGGTTGTCAATTCTATTGTAAAGGTAACAGATAGTATCAATGATTTTTAAGCAAGGTGTGGTGACAAATGAAAAACAGGATAATGGTTCTGCTGGACCGTTTGATCAGAAAAGGCAAAACCTTCGACAAAATATCACGGGAACTGAAGGAAACAGAATTCTATTCCGCCGAAAAGCTGGAGGAATATCAGAATTTGCATCTGCGCAAAATGATTTCGCATTGTTACCGCCATGTGCCTTATTATCGCGGCGTATTTGACGAGCTGAAGCTTAAGCCGGAGGACATTCAAACCAGGGAGGATTTGAAGAAGCTCCCCTATATGGACAAGAGGCTGTTGCAAGACCATTTCGAACAGCTGAAGTCCCGAAGGATACCGGGCTTTCTTTATACAACAGGCAGAACAAGCGGGACATCGGGCTTTCCGGTATCCACTTTAAGAGATTTTTATTCGATCAATTTTGAAAATGCCGCGCTCTGGAGGTTTTGGGGCAATGCAGGGGATCATGGGCTGAAAAGGATCACACTCAGAGGGGAAAACGTTGTACCGATCAGCCGGACCGAGCCTCCGTACTGGAGGTATTCCGCGGACCGCACCGAGCTGGTGATGTCTTCCTATCATCTGAATCCGGATTCCGCTGTTACCTATTTCCAAAAAATCGAAGAGCACGCGCCGGAAGTCATCTATGCCTACCCATCCGCGGTTTACCTGCTTGCCCGCCTTTGCCGGATGTTGAAACGAAAACTATCCGTCAGGTTTGTCTTTACCTCCTCGGAAATATTGACAGAGCATGTCCGCAAATATGTCGAAGATACTTTCGGCTGCAGGGTGTTTGACTGGTATGGACAGTCGGAAAGAGTGGCTGCTGCGGGGATGTGTGAAAAGGGCACCTACCATATACTGGAGGACTACTCCATTACGGAGCTGGTCGATTTCGGAAACGGCACCGAAATTGTCGGAACCACCTTGCATAATTATGCCATGCCGTTATTACGATACAGGACCGAAGACGTCGTCATTCCGGAAGCCGCAAGCTGCACCTGTGGCAGGGGCTTCAGAGAAATTTCCGGTATTATGGGCAGAAAACACGGGTACGTGCAGTTGGCCGACGGAGCCAGGATCCCGTCCATTCTTCTGGAATACAGCATCGATCTGTCAACAAATGTCATTGAGGCACAGCTTGTTCAGAAAAAGGCGGGTGAAATCATTATCAATGTATGCGGAAACAAAAAGTTCGGCGATACGGATAGGAGAAGGCTGATAGTTACTGCCAAAGAGCACACCGCCGATGATATAACTGTCATTTTAAATGAAATGGACCAGATTCCCAGGGGGCCTAACGGTAAATTTCAACATTTTGTAAGCCATTTGAATTTACTGGATTTTGATACTGAACCGGAGGTGAGATCAGATGAGCAGGAATAAAGGCAGCAGCGTGTATATCGTCGGTCCGTCCTTCAGGACGCAGGGGGGGATATCTTCTGTGTTGATGATTTATCATAATCATTACAAGGATTCATTGAACATGAAATTTATCCCATCCTATTCAGGGAAATCAAGGGTCAAAGACTTTGCTTATTTCGGCATGGCCGTTATCCGCATATTCTTCCTGTGTGTTTTCAGCCGCAGGCCGATATTCCATATCCATTCATCCACCTACGGAAGCTTTTTGCGGAAATCGATCATAGCCATTCTGTGCGGGTTTTTCCATAAGAAAGTCATTCTGCATATTCACGGTGCCGATTTTGACCATTTTATAGCAGAGGCCGGTACCAGGCGGAAACAAAGAATCATCGGGCTGCTGAATGCCGCGGACCGGCTGGTGGTACTTTCGGAAAGCTGGAAAGCCTTTTTTGCGGAATGGGTCCCTGCCGAAAAAATAGAGGTGATATACAACCCTTCCGCTACATACAAGCCTACCTATGCCAATAGAAAGAATGCCAGGGTGCAGATACTGTTCCTCGGAAGGATTGGAACGCGAAAGGGTGCGTATGACCTGATCGAAGCGGTCAAGAAAATACGGCATCTCTGCTTTGGCCTGGATATGGCCGGTGATGGCGAGGGAGATGCGGTCAGAAAAATCATCGACACCGAAAATCTATCCGGCATCATGTCGGTACATGACTGGGTTGCACACAATGAAGTGGGGAAATGGTATGACAAGGCTGATTTTCTGGTCCTGCCCTCCTATGCGGAGGGACTGCCGATGTCGGTGCTTGAGGCCATCGGGAAAGGCCTGCCTGTTGTTGCCACCGATGTGGGGGGCATACCTGAAGCGGTGGTAGACGGAGTGAACGGTTTCATTATCACTCCCGGAGACGTGGAGGCTCTTTCAGAAAAAATGAAAACACTGATTTGCAATGCCGCTTTAAGGGAAGAAATGGGAAGAAACAGCTTAAAAATTGCCGGCGATAAATTTTCCATTGAAAAGATATACGGCCAGCTGAAAGAGATGTATGAAATGCTGGAGTATGGCATGGCAAAAGGGGGAAGGGCCGAATGACCGGTGAGAAAAAAACAGTTTTTATGATCGGCCCCTCATTCAAAACACAGGGGGGCATCTCCTCTGTACTGTATATCTA
>JAEZMC010000165.1 GCA_023435805.1 Bacillota bacterium
GAATATCCCGGTAATCGGCTTCGACTCCGGTGTTCCCAATGCTCCTGCAGGCTCCATCAAAGCTACCGCTTCAACCAATAACGAAAATGCGGGCGCACTCGGAGCAGATTCCATGTTTGCAGATCCTGCATTCTTGAATGCATTGAAAGCCGCTACCGTTGATAAACCGGTTGTTATCGGCGTACAGTCCCAGGACGCTACTTCCGCTTCCGTTGTAGGACGTACCACAGGCTTTATCAGTCAAATGCTCAAGAACGCAGAAACCATCTTCCCCGGACAGGTAGCTGTTACAGGACATGACAAGTTTGCTAAACCTGCAGCTTCAGGCAAAGCAGCAGTAAAAATCAACGTAATCGTTCCTCCGTCCACAAGTGCTACCGATTCACAGAACGCATCCCAGACCCTGTTGGGTATGGACGGCATTATCGGAATATTCGCTTCCAATGAAGCATCCGTAGGCGGCGTTCTCGCAGCAACAACAGATGGCACGGACCTTGACCGTACAAACGGCAAGTACAAGAACATCACTGTAGTCGGTTTCGACGCAGGCAAATCACAGAAAGCCGCTGTCAAGAACGGCTGGTTCCTGGGCTCCATTACACAGGATCCGTACATGATCGGTTATCTGTCAGTTGAGCTGGCATACAAGGCAATCAATGGTGAAGCAGTTGCCGACTCCGACACAGGCTGCAAGTTCTACAACAAGGACAACATGGATCAGGCTGATATCGCACAGCTTCTGTATGACTAAAGATACATTTTAACCTTCTCATATATTTTTTACTCCCGGTCAGAAACCTGACCGGGAGTTTTTTTTTTAAACGCAGGGGATTTTCTTTAGAAACGCAGTGCTTTTGTTTTAGCTCAAGCCGGTAAGCCCAGCTGAGAAGACCCATACAAACCAATCGAGGAGATGGGAATATTGAAGACGATCACAAGGGTTGTAATATTTGTCTGATTATATTAAACTGATAACGTCAACAAACTATGAAGGAGCACCCATGGATATTGATATTGCAAAGGCCTCCAGTAAGCTGTCCGAGCTTGATCTGAAAATTACCGCGGGCAATCTGGGTATTAACGTATTGTGGTTCAGAGCCATGCAATGCAGTACAGACAGCGTGATTGAACGGCACACCCACTCCTCCTTTGAATTTCACTTCGTCTATGCAGGCTCAAGCCTGGTCGAGCTTGATAACGGCAGCTTTACAGTGCGGGAGGGCGAATTTTACCTGACAGCGCCCGGGGTTTACCACCGGCAGCACAATAGTAAAGGGCATGTTGAATTCAGCATTAACTGTGAGCTAAGTGTGCTTGAAGACCGGGATTCAGAAGCGGGTTATCTCGTCACAGCTTTGGAAAATGCCAGCTGCAAGCCTGTTGCAGACATTGCCGGAGCTACCGGTATTTTTTATCTGGCATTAAAAGAAGCTCATTACCAGAATACTGGCTTCTACAGCAGCATACAAGCCTTGACCATCCTGCTTCTTGCCGCCGCAGTAAGAGCCATTGCAGGCTCCACACCTGCACAGTACGCCGTACCGAAAAAACACAAAAAGAACGAATACCGGTTTACGCAAATACTGGATTATATCCGGGGCAATATCGCCATGCCCATATCCACAGCAGATATTTCAAGGTATATGTTTCTCGGGGAGAAACAGATCTCCCGTATCGTAAAAGAGGCATCAAATATGACTACAAAAGAGCTGATCCAGGATATAAAATTTCAAAAAGCCAAGGTCATGCTCATCGAGCGACCGGATCTTACAATCCGTCAAATATCGGAATCGCTCGGCTTTTCAAGCGAGTATTATTTCAGCCAATTCTTTAAAAGACTGGAAGGCTATCCTCCCGGGCACTTTCGTTCCAATGTCCGAAAATCTTAAAATATAGTCTTTTTTTATCATTTGTATTGATTTGCTTAAAACATATAATGATTCTGTTACTGGCACTATTAAGCAAAGGAGTAGAGGATATGTTGATGCTGGTTGAAAGAATCGGAAGGATATTAACCGAATTGCAGCAGTATACACGCCGCTATGGCAGTGACCTGTCCCCGCTGAAAATACGTGAAGGCAAATTCAGCTATGAAGACCGGAAGAATTTTGATGAGGCTTCCTGGATATCTTTTGGAAAAGGCGAAAGATGGGGAGGCAAGGATCGCCACTTCTGGTTTACTGCAGATTTTAAGGTACCGCAGGGCCTGGACGGAGAAATGCTGGTTCTGGAAGTATGTACAGGCAGAGAAGGTGGTTGGAACGCCACAAACCCCCAATTTTTAGCCTATGTCGACGGCAGGCTTATACAAGGGCTGGATGTGAATCACCGGGAGGTTGTCCTAACACAGCAGGCTGTTACAGGTGCTATCCATACCATTGACCTGCAGGCCTTTTCGGGGTTGAAGGAGGACTCGGCAACGCTGGAATGCCGCATATCCTCGGTTGAAAAGGAAGTCGAAAAGCTTTACTACGATCTGGACGTACCCTTCAATGTCGCAAAGCTTCTGGATAAAGAAGATAAAAGAAGAATCGATATATTGCGGTGCCTGAATGATGCCGTTAATTTGATCGACCTCAGGAAGCCCTTCTCGGAAGCATTTAAAAAATCAGTTATTGAAGCTGCTGAATACTTGGAAAAGGTATTCTATGACGGCTATTGCGGTCACGAATCTGTTACGGCCCTGTGTGTGGGCCACACCCACATAGACGTAGCCTGGCTCTGGACCCTGGCCCGGACCAGGGAGAAAACGGCGAGGAGCTTTTCCACAGTATTGAACCTGATGCAGGAATATCCGGAATACATATTCATGTCAAGCCAGCCGCAGCTGTATCAGTTTGTGAAAGAAGACCATCCTGAGCTCTATGAAAAAATCAGGAGCAGGATAGCCGAAGGCAGGTGGGAAGCGGAAGGAGCCATGTGGCTGGAAGCCGACTGCAATCTGGCTTCGGGTGAAGCGCTTGTCAGGCAGTTGCTTTTTGGCACTCGATTCTTCGAAAGGGAATTCGGTGTGAAAAACAGCATCTTATGGCTGCCGGATGTGTTTGGTTACAGTGCCGCACTGCCGCAAATTCTCAAAAAGTCAGGTATCGATTACTTCATGACGACAAAAATCAGCTGGAGCGAATACAACAAGATGCCCTACGACACCTTTATGTGGAGAGGCCTGGACGGTACGGAAATCCTGACATATTTCATAACCACGCAGGATTATGCTTCCGATTCCCACCTTACCACCTATAACGGTAATTTGATACCTGCACAGGTGAAGGGGGCGTGGCACAGATACCAACAGAAGGACATGAATGACGAGGTACTCATTGCCTACGGATATGGAGACGGCGGTGGCGGCCCCACCAGAGAAATGCTAGAAAATGCGATGAGAATGCAAAAAGGTATCCCCGGTTGTCCCAGAGTCCGGCAGGGTAAAGCCATTGACTTTTTCAAACGGCTCGATAGCAGGACCTCAGGAGATAAGAAATTGCCCAAATGGGTGGGCGAACTCTATCTGGAATACCACAGGGGCACCTATTCATCGATGGCCAGAAACAAGAAGTTCAACCGGAAAAGCGAATTGATGTACCAGGCCGCAGAACTCTTTTGCGTGGCAGACAGTCTACTGGCCGGCTCATCATCCTACCCCCGGGAAAAATTGAACCAGGGCTGGGAAATAATCCTTTTAAACCAATTTCACGACATATTGCCCGGCTCCTCCATAAAAGAGGTTTATGAAGATTCCATGGAACAGTATCTGCAGGTACTGAACAGCGGCCAGCAGATGATCGATGCATCCATCGCAAGCATTGCGGGGAAAATCACGCTGGATGAGCCATCCGTCGTTGTTTTTAACCCGTTGGGCTTTGAAAGGAATGATCTTGCTTCATTTGACCTGCCCGAGGGATATGAAAATGCGGAAATTTTAGATAGCAATGGCCGGGCCGTCCCCTCCCAGCCGGACGGCAGGGGCGGCATTACCTTCCTGGCGTCAGGCGTACCGTCGAATGGCTATAAAGCCTATAAAATAATGAAATCTGCCGGCAGTACCGAGCTTAGCTCCAAAACCGCTTTTGATAATTTGCTTGAGAACAGATTTTACAAAATCCTTTTTGACGGCAATAAAAACATTGTTTCGCTTTATGACAAGGTAAACAGCCGGGAAGTATTAAAGCCGGGAGAAAGGGCAAACATATTACAGGCCTTTGAAGACAAGCCGCATAACCATGATGCGTGGGATATCAACATCTACTACCAGGAAAAGATGTGGGAGATAACGGATGCAGACAGTGCGGAGATCATTGAAGCCGGTGATGTAAAAACAACGGTCCGGATCCGCAGAAAATTCTGTGATTCGTCCATAACCCAGGAAATTACCGTTTACAATTATGTACCCAGAATTGATTTCAAAACATATATCGACTGGAAGGAAAGCCATGAGCTGCTGAAAGCCGCCTTCCCTGTGGATATCCACTCCGACAGGGCAACATATGAAATACAATACGGCAATGTAGAAAGGCCTACGCATTGGAACACCAGCTGGGATCAGGCCAAATTTGAGGTCTGCGCCCACAAATGGGCAGATTTGTCGGAAGACGGTTACGGCGTCAGTCTGATGAATGATTGCAAATATGGCTATGACATCCATGACGGCGTCATGAGGCTTACGTTGCTCAAATCTGCAAAAGAACCCAATACGGACGCCGACCGTGAAATGCATGAATTCACCTACTCCCTGTACCCTCACGCAGGGGACTTTAAAGCTGCGGGAACGGTACAAATGGCCGGCGCGCTTAACTGCCCGCTGGTCGCAAGGGTTGAAAATCCGCATGCCGGAAGTCTGCCGTCAGAATTCTCCCTTGTGCGTGTGGACAGTGAGAATGTCCAGCTGGAAGTCGTCAAAAAGGCGGAGGATTCGGATGATATCATCATCAGGCTTTATGAATGCTACAACAGGAGGTCTGCAGTCACGCTCACCTTCTGCACTGCTCTCAGCAGTGTGTGGGAATGCAGCCTTATGGAAGAAGAGCTACATACGCTGGAGCATGGGGAAAATACCTTTACTTTTGAGATCAAGCCGTATGAAATTAAAACCTTCAAGCTCATGTTAAAGTGAAGCTTGGATTTCAGACAATCGAGCAGGCGGCTACTCACTAATTGAGTAGCCGACCTCTCACACCACCACTCAAGAAGGCATTTATCCGGTCCTTCAGTCTATTTATTTTTTCATCGCCATATTGAAATTAAACAATTTTTCACCTCGTTATAAACCCATATGAAAAAGAATATACTATATTTCAGCGGGTTGCATTAAAACGGTTTATGGTAAATTAGAATTGGAGTGACAAAATTTGTGGAAAAAACTCATACCCATATTGGCAATTGTGGCTCCATTTACCGCATGGTTGATTATGAGCACTGTTTTCTCCCGCAACACAGATACAGCCGATTTCTCTTTTGTCATAAGCAAATATC
>JAEZMC010000167.1 GCA_023435805.1 Bacillota bacterium
ACCGGGGACCGGCTTCGAACCGTGTTGCTGAAATCAAGCAGCAGCTGGGTTGCGGGAGGGATGTCTCCACCGGCAGAAACCAGTATTTCGTGAAACATGGGCAGTATCCTGAGGATCAGCAGAAGGATGATGCCGCCCATGAGCACCGACAGAATCACCGGATATGTAACGGCATTCTGTACTCTCCGCTTCAGCTTGTCCAGCTTGTCATAATATGCGGAAAGCCGTTCCAGTTCACTGTCCAGCGTACCGGCAACATCCGCCATATGAATCATACTCACCAGATAGGGCGGAAACACCCGGTATTTTTCCAGTGAAGCATGAAGGCCGAAACCGGCCAGAATATCCTGATAAATAGACTGGGAAAGCCGCTTGAAACGGGCATCACTCATTTCTTCGGCGAACAAGTGCATACCTTCCAGAAAAGGAATTCCCGACTTAAATATCAGGGAAAGCTGGTAACAAAAAAGTGAAAGGTCACCTGCACTCAGTTTGCCGTAGGGCACTGCTCTATTTGGATTCCTGCCTGCTTTCGCCGTCTTTTCTTCTGCCAAGCCCATCACCCCATCCGAAATAATCACATGGCCATATTATACCAGAAATAAAACGGTCTTTGCAGTAAATATGCACATTTCCGTGAAAAATGTCAAAATGCGCTGTGGCGTTGGCATACATGTATCCTTCCGCCTTTTGCCTGCAGCGTGCTCTTCGGTAAAAGCGGCGAGAGTGATGGAATAAAATGCAATATGATTGAAATTTATGGGATATGCGAGATGTGATAAGTGTGGTAAAATGTGACATACGCGATAAACCTGATGAAAAAATGAAATACCCGGCGGGGGAAGGGAAATCTGCCGCCGCTGCAGGCTTTTGTTCGGAGGGGTTGAGAAATGAACCTTGAAATGGTCAGCGACTACAGAGATAATGATTACTTGCGAACAAGCTTCAATGAACTGGCGGGCAAGGTCTTCGGTATTGATTTTGAACGGTGGTATCAGCTTGGTTTCTGGGATGACAGGTATATATGCCATTCCTTTGCACACCATGGCCGTATTATTGCCAATGTATCCGTCAGTAAGATGGATATGATACTGGAGGGAAAAAGGATAAAAACTGCTCAAATAGGAACCGTTATGACCCACCCGGATTATCGTAAAAAGGGACTGGCTGAAAATCTGATGCATACGGTTTTGGCAGAGCATGAAAAAAAGGTAGACCTGTTCTTCCTGTTTGCCAACAAGGATGCGGTTGGTTTCTATCCGCGGTTTGGATTTACTCCGGTGAAGGAAACCCGATTTTATGCCGATCTCGCCTATGACTGCAATTCCAACGGCATCGACCGGAATGTGAGAAAGCTGAACATATCGGATCATAACGACATAAGTATTATCAAGAGACTGGTTTCCGGGCGGGTACCGCTATCCGCAGCCTTCAGCGTGGAGCAGGGGATAGGTATCCTGGGATGGCATTGTTTGAATGTTTTCCCGGACGACGTCTATTATATGGAGGCGATAGATAGTATTGCAATCCATCATGTGCAGGACCGCACGCTTCACCTTTATGACGTGATATGCAGCGGCAGGCCGGATTACCTGAAAATCGCCGCGGCTTTGGTAACGTCCGGCGTGGACAGGATACTCTTCTATTTCACACCAGACCCAGGGAACATACAGATCAAAACAATGCAATACGATACGGAGGATTATGTTTTTTTCTGCAAGTCAGCAACCGTCGGGTTGAAGGGTGAATTCTTCTATCCTTATACAGCCCATGCGTAAATGTGGACGGAATATGCAGCAGCAAACATTTGACACATTCAAACCATAAACTGTAACATATAGATAGATGCAAACGGGAAAGAGGAGATTTTTATAAAGACCATACTATTAATCGGGACAGGAGGGACGATAGCTACCTCCAGCGGGCCCGAAGGCCTGACGCCGGTTTATGATATTGACACCCTGCTGCAGTTTATTCCGGAGGCATTCGAGCTATGCAAAATACATACATTGCAGCTTATGAATATTGATAGTACCAATATTCAGCCCGATCATTGGGTAAAAATCGTTGAGGTGATCCGTGAAAGGTACTCCCGGTATGACGGGTTTGTCATAACGCACGGAACGGATACAATGGCCTATACTGCCGCCATGCTATCCTATATGATCCAGAACGGCCGGAAGCCCGTTATTATCACAGGCTCGCAAAAGCCAATGGAAGATATCAGTACGGATGCCGTAAAAAATCTGATGGATTCCATTCGGTTTGCATGTGAAAACATCGGAGGGGTATATATTGTTTTCAGCAGCTCTGTAATAAACGGCTGCCGGGCTGTAAAAGTCAGGACCAGGAGTAATAATGCGTTTGAAAGCATCAATTATCCGTATGTAGCCGACATAGATCATGCGGAAATCAAGTATAACCCCGAGTATACCTTTTCACACAACCGGGGGGAGGTAAGGTTCTTCGAATCGGTCGCCACCGATATCGTATTAATTAAGCTCATACCAGGGGTGAGACCTGAAATTTTCGATTATGTAAAGGGAAAATACCGCGGGATCGTCATTGAAAGCTTTGGCAGCGGCGGGGTTCCGTTTATTGGCGACGAAAGCATTCTTTCCAAAGTGGAAAGTCTGGTTCATTCGGGAATGCTTGTCGTAATAACAACGCAATGTTTATTTGAAGGCGGAAATCTTTATCTTTATGAAGTGGGCCTGAAATTATCGAAAAGCCGGGTTATACCGGCCCTGGACATGACGACCGAGTCCGCCGTGTGCAAGCTCATGTGGGCACTCGGACAGACAGCTGATTGTTCGGAGGCCAAAGAACTATTCCTGAAGCCTGTTAATAACGACTTCATGTTGAATGTCATATAGACAAAATACTGGCAAGACCTGTCTTGAAACAGCCGGTAGGACACACCGTATTTGAGTCGCCGGCCAAGGAAAACAGACCATAAAAAACGCTGAGGCGGTTGTGCCGGTATCGACGAAGGTAAGAGGATACTCGTTGTCGGGAGATGGATATGGGATGAAGCAAACGGCGTTCTTTAACAGGGTGTACGAGATGGTGGCAGGGATACCGCAAGGAAAAGTCATGACATACGGACAGATCGCCCTGCTGCTCGGGATGCCCAATCATGCCAGGCGGGTGGGACAAGCCATGTACCATACTCCTTCTGGTTTGAACATACCGGCCCACCGGGTGGTGAACAGCAAAGGCGGGCTTGCCCCAGCGCCTGCATTTGGAGGCGAGGGTGTGCAGCGAAAAATGCTGGAGGCAGAGGGCATTCTGTTTAAGCCAAACGGCTGTGTCGATTTAAAGAAGCATATCTTCAGACAGCCTCCCGTGAAATGGTAGGCTGTTCCGGAGTGAAAAAATTCCTCCCTGCATATCAAAACCGACGTATTTTCTTTCTGCAGACGGTTATGCATTTCATTTTTTGTTTAGTGCAGTTGTAGAAGGATAAATAGAATTATCCAGTTCTATTGCCGGAGGGATAAATTACTGTTTATTGTATAAGGAGACATCTAAATTATGCAGAAGGTAAAAGAGGAAAAGGATGTAATACTGTTTGATCTGGACGGAACGCTCACGGATCCCGGGGAAGGTATAACGAAATCGGTCAATTATGCGCTTGAGGCCTTTGGCATTCATACGAAAAATTTGGACGATTTATATAAATTTATTGGCCCTCCGCTCATGGAATCCTTCATGGAATTTTACGGATTTGACAAAGAGCAGGCGAGGAAGGGTGTCGATAAATACAGGGAATATTTCAGGGATTCTGGCATATATGAAAACAAAAAATATGAAGGTATTGATGAGCTGCTGAGAAAATTGAAGGAGGAAGGCAGGCAGCTGATACTGGCGACATCAAAGCCAAGGATATTTGCGGAGGTCATACTGGAGCATTTCGGGCTTGCAAAGTACTTCAGCTGCGTCTGCGGAAGCGAGCTTGACGGTACAAGGGACAGAAAAGGCGAGGTCATCCGGTTTGCATTAGAAGCAGCCGGTATCATGGAATTAAACAGGGTGGTCATGGTCGGTGACCGCAAGCACGATGTGCTTGGAGCAATAGAGGCCGGCGTTGACTGTATCGGGGTGACATATGGATATGGAAGCCGGGAGGAACTCGAAAATGCCGGGGCTTCTTTTATCGCCGATTCGGTGGAGGAGCTCGGAAGGCTTCTCTTGAAGGGCGGTACAGTATAACGGGGTTAGAGTTATCTCCCGGCGCCGGGTTGATAAAATCAGGTGATATGAGAAAAGCAGGTGAATTTAATTGAATATACAGATATTCGGTGCAAAAAAATGTTTTGATACACAAAAGGCGGAACGCTATTTTAAAGAGCGAAAAATCAAATACCAGTACATTGATCTGCATAAATACGGACTGAGCAAGGGAGAATTTGATTCAGTCAAATCTGCCGTCGGCTTAAGGGAGCTGA
>JAEZMC010000274.1 GCA_023435805.1 Bacillota bacterium
TACTTGACCTGAATGAAAACCAGGATGTGAAAATTATAGAGGTTTTTATATAGGACAACACTCTTTATGCAAAAAAGACAGCCCGGTTCAATCCGGGTCTGTCTTCTTGTATGTCTGGGTGATGGAATGTCACATTTGCATTCAATTTATATGTCCTGAGCAGCCATCTTCAGAATTTCTGCCTTGTCCGTCTTTTCCCATGACAGGTCCACATCTGTTCTGCCGAAGTGTCCGTACGCTGCAGTCTGCCTGTATATGGGCCTTCTCAGATTTAAAGCCTGTATGATCCCGGCAGGACGCAGGTCGAAATATTTCTGTACCAGCTTGATCAGTTTTTCTTCAGGTAGGATGCCTGTGCCAAATGTGTCAACCAATATGGAAACAGGCCGGGCAACACCGATGGCATAGGCCAGCTGCACTTCAACCTTTTTTGCAAGTCCTGCAGCGACAAGGTTTTTAGCTACATAACGAGCGGCATATGCTGCAGAGCGGTCAACCTTGGTCGGGTCCTTGCCGGAGAAGGCGCCGCCGCCGTGCCTTGCATATCCGCCATACGTGTCCACTATAATTTTCCTGCCCGTGAGGCCTGAGTCTCCCTGAGGTCCGCCCACCACAAACCTGCCGGTCGGATTGACCAGGAATCTGGTCTCCGCATCAAGCAATTCAGCAGGAATGACCGGCTTGATAACCAGCTCGATAATATCCTTTTCTATCGTGTCATGCTCCACTTCCGGGCCGTGCTGGGTCGAAATCACAATGGTATCGATCCTTACAGGCTTGTCACCGTCATATTCCACCGTTACCTGGGATTTTCCGTCAGGCCTCAGATATTCCAGCGTTCCGTTCTTGCGAACGTCCGTAAGCCTTTTAACCAGCCTGTGGGCCAGCGCGATAGGCATCGGCATCAGCTCCGGAGTCTCATCGCAGGCAAAACCGAACATCATTCCCTGGTCACCGGCTCCGATTGCATCAATCTGTGAATCCGTCATTTCTCCTGTTTTGGCTTCCAGCGCCTTGTCAACGCCCATTGCTATATCAGCCGACTGCTCGTCTATGGACGTAATCACCGCGCAGGTATCGCAATCAAAACCGTATTTCGCTCTGTCGTAGCCGATATCCCGAATAGTGTTCCTGACCACCTTCGGGATGTCGATATAGCATTTGGTCGAAATTTCACCCATTACAAGCACCAAACCCGTGGTAACCGCAGTTTCACAGGCAACTCTCGCATTAGGATCCTCTGTAAAAATAGCATCCAGCACTGCATCGGATATCTGGTCACAAATTTTATCCGGATGGCCCTCCGTAACTGATTCCGAAGTAAATAATCTTCTTGACATATAAATTCTCCTTTCCATATGTTCAAAGGGGTAATAAAAAAACCTCTTCCCTGAATAAGAAGAGGCGTTTAAGCTGATATTCCTCATCTCTCAGGATTTTTCATCCTGCAGGAATTGGCACCGCTGCCGTTTGGCCGGTTGCCGGGTTTCATAGGGCCCAGTCCCTCCACCTCTCTTGATAAGGGTCTATTTAGTTCTCAATCTACAATAATTTACCACATGTGTATTCTGTCGTCAAGTCTGACTTTTAAGACGCTTATACACCTGCAAACAATGCTTCAAATTCGGCGCCTTCCAGCTTTTCTTTTTCAAGCAGTGCGTCTGCTATCCTATGAAGAACGTTGATGTTTTCCTTCAGTATATTGATCGTCTTTTCATAGGCCGTATCGATCAGGTGCTTGACTTCCTTGTCGATCTGTGCGGCCACTTCTTCACTATAGCCTCTTGTATGGCCAAAATCCCGCCCTATGAATACTTCATCATTTTCATCAAATATCATGTTGCTCAGGTTGTCACTCATGCCGAACTTGGTTATCATGCTTCTGGCAACGCTGTTGGCATGCTTGAGGTCACTGGAAGCGCCGGTGCTGATCTCGCCGAGGACAATATCCTCCGCCGCCCTTCCGCCCATGGCAATAATGATTTCTTCCATCAGCTGGGACTTGGTGTGATACGTCTTGTCCTGATCAGGCTTGTGAGCCGTATAACCGCCTGCCCTGCCTGAAGGTATGATGGAAACCCGATCCACCTTGTCGGTAGAGGAAGCGACCTTGACTGCTATTGCATGGCCGGCTTCATGATAGGCCGTAAGCTTCTTTTCCTTTTCGCTCATGACTCTGCTCTTCTTCTCAGGTCCTACAACCACTTTGAAGGTAGCTTCCTTGATCTCCTCCATCTCGACCCGCTTCTTGTTCTTGCGTGCAGCCAGCAATGCGGCTTCATTAAGCAGGTTCTCGAGATCCGCTCCGGTAAAGCCGGGTGTGCTCTTGGCCAGCTCTTCCAGCTTGACATCGGAGCCGAGCGGTTTACCTTTTGAGTGAACCTTCAGTATCTGTTCGCGTCCCTTGATGTCAGGCAAGCCTACAAATACCCTTCTGTCAAACCGTCCAGGCCTTAACAGCGCAGGGTCCAGTATGTCGGGCCTGTTGGTCGCCGCAAGAATAATGACGCCTTCATTTACACCAAAACCATCCATCTCAACCAGCAGCTGATTGAGGGTCTGTTCCCTTTCATCATGGCCGCCGCCCAAGCCTGCGCCTCTGTGGCGTCCAACGGCATCGATCTCATCTATGAATACAATACAGGGCGCACTCTTTTTCGCCTGTTCAAACAAATCTCTTACACGGGATGCGCCGACACCGACAAACATCTCTACAAAGTCGGAACCGCTTATGCTGAAAAACGGAACTCCGGCTTCTCCGGACACGGCTTTTGCAAGCAACGTCTTACCAGTACCGGGAGGTCCTACCAGCAGAACACCTTTCGGGATTCTGGCTCCCAGCTCGATAAATTTCTTCGGCGACTTGAGGAATTCCACTATTTCCTTCAATTCTTCCTTTTCTTCGTCCGCTCCCGCAACATCTTCAAATGTAACCTTCTTCTTATCATCCGAGCTCATTTTTGCACGGCTTTTACCGAAGGACATCACCCTGTTGCCTCCGCCTCCCTGTGACTGCTGAAGGAAAAAGACCCAGAATATGACGAATACGACAATCAATCCTATGGTAGGCAGAATGGAAACCCACCAGGGAGCCGTTGGCGGCTTTTCTACACGGAAATCCTTAATCTGCTTGTTGTTGTACGCCTGGGTGACCATTTCGGTAAAGGAATCAACTGACGAAATATAAACAACATACTCTTTACTCTTGGACCCTTTGTTTGCATTGATCAACTCGACCGTTGCTTCGTCGCCCTTCAGCGTTATGCTCTGCACATTGCTGTTCTGTATATGGGACAGCATCTCGGAATAACTGAGCTGCTGCGGATTTCCGGAGCTTGTATAGAGTGTCAGTATGAATAGTATGATTACAAAGATTACTATATAAAAGCTTAAACCTTTAAAGTATTTCAAGTATCTCCCTCCCGGCCATTACAATGAACCTTCCGCAATTATTATATTATATTAACATAAACCTATTTAAAACACAATAAACGCTATCCATTTTAACTATATACTGCCAGTTAGCTGTTTTTGTCTGCATTCCGGTCAGGAATTCGAATAAACTTCCCTCTTCAGAGTACAGACGTC
This sequence comes from Bacillota bacterium, assembly GCA_023435805.1. Classification (GTDB taxonomy): domain Bacteria; phylum Bacillota; class Clostridia; order Acetivibrionales; family DTU013; genus JAEZMC01. The sequence continues at coordinate 3,589 of JAEZMC010000274.1, forward strand.
GGGCAAATTGCGGTATTTCCCGGCATAATCAAGTCCGTAGCCTACAATGAACTTATCAGGAACAACAATTCCCTCATATTCAATCTCAATGTCCACTTTCCTTCTGGACGGCTTGTCAAAAGCAGTACATATCTTGACGCTTTTGGGCCCCCTGGTATTGAACAGATCCTTTAAATGTCTGAGCGTAAGTCCTGTATCCACCAGATCCTCAACAATCAGCACGTGCTTGCCCGCCACGCTCAAATCCATGTCCTTGATGATCCGGACAACTCCTGAGGATTTGGTGGAAGCTCCATAGCTAGACACAGCGATAAGGTCCATATCTACAGGTATTGTAATTTCCCTCATTAAATCTGCCAGGAAAACAAATCCGCCTTTCAAAACACCTACCAGTACCAGTTCTTCACCCTCGTAATCCTCTGAAATTCGCTTTCCCAGGCCAGCTACCATTTCTTTGATCTGACCGCGGTTTACAAGTATTTCCTCAATATCCCCCATCATAACGAAGCCCTCCGGTTGTATTCAATTTTCAGAACACTTTTAGTATTTTCAGTTACTTTAAATTTATCACTTATTTTGTAGCCAACCACCCAAACCACTTCATGACCGATACATATCAGCGGAATATTATCGCGCAGCTCCCGGGGTATTTTACAGTCTATGAAGTATTCCTTCAGCTTTTTCGTTCCATTGGACCTGAAAGGCTTGAAAATATCTCCATTCCGGCGATTCCTAATATTTATTCCACTTTTAAGGAGATCATAATCAAAAAATTGTACGAATGAATTATATCCCATCTTTCCGTGTTTATCAATAAAAACAGCCATGTCAACAGATGTACGGATGATTGCATCCAGTTCACGAACCGTCGTACTTCCCGGCACTTCCAGTTCTATTTCGAAAGGTTCGGTTTTTTGCGGCATTTGTGACTCGGACATCCATACTTTCAATTCGCCATAAGAAACGGCAGCCCGGATTCCTCCGGGGAGCTGTGCCTGCGCTCCCGTTCTTCCGCCGAAGATCAGGCCGGAGAGTGCATTGTAATGTACACTGCCGATATTGCTGCCGCCGCCCGGAATTTCGCTGACCGCCAGCTTCAATACCCTGCCCAGTATGGACGGGTGCAGCTGCCTCAGTCCTTCAAGG
>JAEZMC010000331.1 GCA_023435805.1 Bacillota bacterium
AAGTACCGTACACAATGTAGCCCTTCCCGGCCAGGCAGGCCGCAATCGCCTTGCCTATTCCGGATGAAGCGCCGGTCACCAATACCACCTTACCGTAATATTTACTCATGTGCACCTCCGGTAGTTCTTAATGTTACAATCTTTTCCTTACTTTTGCCCTATTTCATGAGCTGCCGCAGAAATGCCAAATCATGTGCCGTAAAGGACCGGCCCGAAACCGGCATGTCAACCGGCGGCCAGTACAGCTTCCATTTTATCACAAACGTTGTGTAAAACCAACCGCCTGCATTGCCAACAGATGCCCTTCCGTTGCTGCCTGATTAAAATACTATTTCCCATGAAAGGTCACTGACGTATTGCCATCGGCATACTGCTGTATATACTTATTCCATTTTGTGTGATAAAATAAGTGCAGCCTGTAGGCGAGGTCACATGTAACACATATATAAAGGGGAGATTGCTGAAAGATGGATATTTTCGAAAAATGCTTTAGTTACACAGATTACAAGGAAGTTCTGGCGGCTGGCCTGTACCCATATTTTCACGCCCTTGAAACCGGGCAGGACACGGAAGTAATAATCGAAGGCGTCAAGACCGTCATGGTCGGTTCCAACAACTACCTGGGACTTACATCCGATCCAAGGGTAAAGAAGGCGGCTATTGAAGCCGTTGAAACGTTCGGATCGGGCTGTTCCGGTTCCAGATTTCTAAATGGAACCTTGACCCTCCACCTTGAGCTGGAGAAGAAACTGGCCGAATTCGTAAATAAGGAAGCTGCGCTGACCTTCAGCACCGGTTTTCAGACCAATCTGGGCATTATTACGGCTATTGCCGGCAGGAGCGATTACATACTCTGCGACAGCGAAAACCACGCAAGTATTGTGGATGCGTGCCGACTCAGTTTTGCAAAGACATTGAAATTTGAACATAACGATATGGACGACCTGGAAAGGCTTCTCGGTAAAATAGACGACACCCACGGAAAACTGATCGTTGTGGACGGCATATTCAGTATGGAGGGCGATATTGCCGACTTACCTTCCATCGTCCGTCTGGCTAAAAAATATGGCGCCAGAATCATGGTTGACGACGCCCATTCCTTCGGTGTCCTGGGTGAGCATGGCCGTGGAACCGCTGAGCATTTCGGGCTCGAAGATGAAGTGGACATCATCATGAGCACCTTCAGCAAATCACTGGCCAGTCTGGGCGGTTTTGTCGCAGCCAAGCAGGATGTCATTGATTATGTCAAACACAATTCCAGGCCATTTATCTTCTCAGCCTCCATTCCGCCCTCCAATGCGGCATCAGCCATTGAAGCGCTGAAAATCATCAATGCTGAACCGGAAAGAATCAAAGCGCTCCGGGATATCTCGGTTTATATGCGCCAGGGCTTCAAAAAACTGGGTATACCGATTTATGAAGCAAACAGTGAGATTACGCCGATCGTGCCGATCATGACCTACGACAATGAACGTACGCTGATCGTTACCAAAATGCTGCGCGAAGAAGGAGTCTACGTCAATCCTGTCGTATCTCCCGCAGTAAAACCCGGCCAGTGCAGGATCCGGACCAGCTACACCGCGACCCATACGAAGGAGCAGCTGGATTATACGCTGGAAGCTTTCAAAAGAGTATTCAGCAAGCTGTAAGAAAGGCTTTGGTTTTAGAAAAACTGCGAACAGTAACCGTGCTTCCGGGGAAATGTTCATCCTCTCCGTCATGTTGCCGGCGCTGCGGATGCAATGCTTATACAAACGGGCTGAACAGGTCGCTATGGATCTGTATCAGCCCTTATTTTTCACTGTACGAAAAAACCGTCCCTTCCGGGACGGTTCCTAAGTCTGAATCTGTTAACCTGCCGTATGCTCCTTCAATTGCTGCACCTTGGCGGCGATTTCCGGCTGGGCTTCCTCCATCAGGTCCTTGTAAAAGCCCTCATACTCATATGTAATACCTTCGCCCTTCTCAATACCCTTCATATAGTTTTCCATGAGCTTGAAATCCTTTTCATAGCAATGGAAGGAATTGGATCTATGGGTATACGTGCCGATTCCGACGCCCAGCGTATCCGCCACCCTTTTGAGCAGCATTACGAAAGCAAACATGTTCATAAAGGTGGCTTCAGGAGCATCATTGCTTCTCATGAGCACCTTCATGTGCATTTTTCCATTCCTGATGAAAAACTGTATATGCTGCAGACAAGCCGGACTGGTATTTCCATGGCTCGTATCCTTCCGCCAGTCACGAACGTCAATTACGGCTCTCCTGCTGTCGGGATTCCGCTTGAGTTCTTCATAGATAAAAGGAAGCTGTTCTGCAATCCTGTCGTGGTATGTATAGTCCCATCCGTGTCCGATCCTGAAATCCAGAATGCCGTCCAGCATTTCCTGCCGGTATTGTTCCAGGTCGGCATGCCCGCCAATGAACAGCTTGCTGATCATCGGCTCGGCAAAAGGCTCTTCCACCAATATCGTCATGCTGCATTCTTTCTGCTTCTGGTTGTAATCCGGACAGTCGCATATCTCACCGTATCTGTAAAGCGCTTCGATGGAACGGTGGTAAGCTTCAGCCAGGGTCTTCCCGCGAACAAACAATTCTTCCATATATCCCATCCTTTCAGTATGACTTTCAGCGGAATCACGCTTGACTATAAAAACAGGTTATATCCCGATGATATGCATTCCACTGTCAACATGGATCACTTCACCGGTAATGCCTTTGGACATGCTGCTTAAAAGGAATACCGCCGTGTCTCCCAGTTCTGAAAGCTCGACGTTTTTTCTTAACGGTGATTTTTCCCGTGCAAGCTCCAGCATGTTTCCGAAATCCTTCACACCCTTGGCCGAAAGAGTTTTGACCGCTCCGGCCGATATGGCATTGACACGGATCCCGTCAGGTCCCATATCATTGGCCATATACATCACGCTTGCTTCGAGGGCGGCTTTTGCCACACCCATTACATTATAACCCGCAAACGCTTTTTCAGAGCCCATATAGGTCAGCGTCACAATGCTGCCGCCTTCAGTCATCAGGTTTTTTGCCCTCTGGCTCACCGCAGCCAGTGAATATGCACTGATATCGAGCGCAAGGGCAAAGCCGTCCCGTGATGTGTTGACAAAGCTGTCCTGCAGATCTTCTCTTTTAGCAAATGCAATGGCGTGTACAAGGCCATGGATCACACTGTATTTTTCCTTTACAGCTTCGAAAAATGTGTCTATATCGTTATCCGAGGTAACATCCAGCTGGTATGTGAAAACGCCGCCCAGTTCTGCTGCCAGCTCTTCCACTCCGCTCTTTTCACGGTCTCCCTGGTAAGTGAACACCAGCGAAGCACCCTCTCTGTGTGCAGCAACCGCTATGCCCCATGCAATGCTCCATTTGTTGCGCACACCCATAATGATAATATTCTTGCCTTTCAACAACTCTCCCATTACCGTACCTTCCCTTCTTTCGGTTTTGCCGGATATAGGCCGGAACAGCCCATGTCATATCATACCGCGGTATGAACGCCTGCTAAATAATATTTTATCATTTGCGAACGCGTTGTCAACAGGTCATATCGCCAGGTAATAAATATCCTTACAGCTCTGACAAAAATGTGAAGGTTCTGTCCGAAAAGCCAGGCAGCCATTCGTGTCCGAAGTCCGGATAGATGACCATGTCTTTCTTCGAGTTTATTTTATTATAGGCTGCAAACTGTGTCGAGGGAGGGCATATTTTGTCCATCAGGCCGGTTCCCATCAGCACGTCGCCTTTGATCCGCCTAACGAGGTGCTGAACATCTATATATCCCAGTTTCGTAAAAATCTCATTTGCTCTGGCATGGGTGGGGTCGAACCGTCTGAAATAGTCGCGGATACCTACATAGGCTTCCACCGCAAGATCCATTTCCCATACTCTTTTATAATCGCACAAAAAAGGATATATAGGAGCAAGCTTTCTGATCCCCGGTTCAAGGCTTGCACAGGCGAGTGTCAGCGCTCCGCCCTGAGAGCCTCCCATTGCCCCGACCCTGTCTGCATCCACCTCGGGCATATTCATAACAATACCCGCAAGCTGAGCCGTATCAAGGAAAATATCCCGATACAGCAGTTTTTCCTTTTCATCATCAAGTCCGCGGATGATATGTCCGTGCAGTGTATTTCCGAGCACACCGCCCACATCCTCGGAAAGGCCCCCCTGTCCGCGGCAGTCCAGTGCAGCCACGGAAAAGCCCATGCCGACATAGCTCAGCTTTTCCGCCCAATCTCCGGCATTGCCTGTATAACCGTGGAACTGCAATACGGCCGGGTGAGGCCCCTTGTCTCCTTTCGGCCTGGCATAAAGGGCATGAATCCTGGCCCCCTTCACACC
>JAEZMC010000387.1 GCA_023435805.1 Bacillota bacterium
TCTCTCTGGGCATCGCCTCCAAGACCGATGAAACGCAGAACATCGTCGACATCTTCAAAATGGCCGAGGATAGGATGTATCGCCATAAGCTGCTGGAGGGAAAAAAATCCCATAATGCCATCATTGCCTCTCTAGGCAACCCGTCGTCCGATCCGGAGAAAACCGGCAGCACTTCAATGCAACCTGCCGATATCTCAATCCGGTTCGGAAAAGCGCTCAGCCTTTCCGAGGAAAACCTGAAAAAGCTGAGTCTGCTGACAAAACTGCACGACCTGGGTGAAAGGATCATCCCGGAAAGCATTTTGAAAAAGCAGGGCAAGCTGACCGAGGAGGAATGGGAGATCATGAAGCTGCACCCCGAGAAAGGCAGCCAGATCGCCGACTCGACCAAACAGCTTTCTTTTATATCGGAATATATCCTGCACCACCATGAGCACTGGGACGGCTCCGGTTATCCCGACGGACTCAGGGGCGACCGGATACCGCTGCTTTCCCGCATCATCTCCATATTGGACGCCTACGACGTCATGACCCATGACAGCACCTACAAGAAAAAGCTCTCCCACCGTGAGGCGCTCCAGGAAATCAAGCGCTGCGCGGGAACACAGTTCGACCCGGAAATGGTAAGGGTCTTTATTCAGATGATGGAAGAATAATCATCTGATGCTGATGGTATAGCTTTTCGTAGCGGTATTGGGGAGGCCGTCTATTCCCACCGTTCCGTCCGATACCTTTATGGTAAAATTCACATTGTTCTGCGCACCGTTCGGCGTGCTTCCGGATATCACGCCGGCCTGGCTGATTGTCAGGTTGTTGGGCAATGCTCCTGCACTCACCGAAAAAGTATAATTTCCGTCGCCTCCGGTCGCCGATATGGTTTGCGGGCCATAGACCGATCTCTTCGTACCATCCGGCAGCGTAGCGGTAGTGATTGTCAGCGGCGGTACGATTTCAAGGCTGTAATTCTTGCTGACAGCCGGACTTCCTGCCGTATCGCTCAGCGTCACGTTTATATTATAAATGCCTGCTGCGGGTGGCGTTCCCGACAATTTCCCCGCGTTCGCGCCGCTTTGGGTTAACGTAAGCCAGGGCGGCAGATTCGTTGCGGTAAACCGGTAATTCAGATTCCCGCCGGCAGCACTTATAGTATAGGCATAGGCTTTACTCTGCGTTCCCTTTGCCGGGTTGACACTGCTCAGCTGCAGTGCGGCAAGCGTCACGTTCAGCGTAGTGCCGACCGTTATGCCCGGAGGAGTAGCTGTTTCATGGTTATTCGCATCCACTGCAGTGACCGTAACCGGGATACTGCCGGCGGTGAGCGGCGTACCGTACAGTCTCCCGTTGCCGAAGGTCAGCCCTGCCGGTACCGGTGTCATGGTATAGGTATAGGAACCATAACCGCCTGTTGCCTGAAACGCATAGCTGTACACCTGGCCGACGATGGCTTCCGGCAGCGGGTTTGGTACGCTGAAGGCCATGGCGGTGCGCTGCATGATTTTAAGTGTGAACATCTTCTGCACACTGACGCTGCCTTTCGTGATGGTCACCGTAATGGTTACCTCGGCATATCCCCCGGGCAGCGAAGGGCTGGCCGGCGGCGGGTTGACAACTCCGGTATTGCTTACATATGAAGGGTTGCTCGAGGAATAGGAAAGCAGCGTACCGTTGTCGCCGGCAGTGGGGAAAATCAGCGCCGTCGTACGGACTTCATTGTTTGTCAGGCCATTCTTGACAGCCAGATCAAAGGTATCTACAAACGTATCAACCGCCTCCGTGTCGGTCAGCGGCCCGAATGCGACACAGCTTCCCTGCGCGGCCCCCTCGACCGCTCCGGTGCCAATATTCTGTATATAGACATCGGATTCGATGCTGTAGCTGCCGTCTGTTTTTGTTCCTGTCAGTGTATAGTTGAGGACCTGCGGTCTGCCGGCCTTTTTCATGAATTTCAGCGTTGTATTATGTCCCAGATAGGCGTCCGGCACCAGTACCGTTTCCAGCGAGCCAATCCTCAGTATGACTTTGTCGCCGCTAACGTACAGGTATTTCGTTCCGGCGGCAAAGGTCGCCGGCGGGGCAGCCAGCACGGTTGCATACTGCGCGTCCCTGACCGCATCGGCCAGCCTGTCGGAGGTCTTTCGGATGTCATACTGCAGATCCGACTGCTTCTGGCCCTGGGCGAGGTTTCGGAAGCCAAAGGAAAGGAAACCGTAAACCAGTGCCATCAGTATCGCAAGAATGCTGATGGCGACTATGAGCTCTATCAAGGTAAATCCTTTTTGATTTTTTAAAAGGCTTTTCATCCGGCTCACCTCCTATTTTGGCAGGAACACGTCCAGTGTGACATCCTGTCCGTTAACGGCGGCGCTTGTGGTAATGGACTGACCGGAAACGTTGATATCCGGTACGCCCGGAAATCTCAGCACCACTGCGGAACCAGTCGAAGTCGCGCCTGCCGGGATTCTGCCTTCAAGCGCCTGGCTGGCGAGGTTTTTAGCTTTTGACTTCTGGCCCGAGTTGACAACGGATTTGTAGCTGCTGGCGAACAGGCTGTAAAAGGTTCCGATGATGACGGCCAGTATGGCAAAGGCGGCAATGATCTCTATTAATGTCAGCCCGCTGTTCTGTTTCAACTTTTTCATCCTCATCCCCTCCTTTACGGTTTCCCCCACAGGCCGCGATAAAACTTGTTCCAATTATTGTTTTCCGTACTGCCGGGGCCTCCCGGCGCCGGAGGAATATATTTGATTGTCGTTCCTCCGTTGCTAGTGGCTATTTTCCCTATGATCGCACCCAACACGCTGGAACAGCCGTTCACGTTGACTTCCGCTCCCGGTGCATAAATATAGCCGTAAAATTCAGGGTTGCCGGGCAGCTTGATCCAGCCGTTTTTCTTTACATAAAAGGTCACATTGATCGGACGTGCTCCGGATTTTATCTGGTCCTCGGAGAATGGAATCCCTGAGTCGTTGCAAAGCTCGATATGCCCTCCGAGATCCGCCGAGGAATTGATATAGATATCAAGCGGTTTTGTCCCCACTACATACAACTTGTCCTTCAGCGTAAACGTGTCCATAATGACGGCGCCAGCCGTCGTGCGGACATCCATGATCATGGTCCCACGCTGCACCTTTACGTCTCCATATCGTTTGTTCAGCGGCAAGGTATACTGACCACCATTATTGTTGAAATTAACATCCCCCGCGTTTGTGTCAAAACCGGATGGATGGGGCTGGATTTCATCCGGCCATTTTGCCTCGGAATAGTCCAGGTCGGCGCCGGAGGTTTGCGTTCCGGTGATGCTTCCGGAACTACCTGAAATATTGATGGCGCCGACAGCGGAGATACTCCCATCAATAGTGACGCTTCCGTGCAGAACAATCGTGGACATGGATGCAATGGCATATTTGAATACGTTCGTACCACTGAGATATTTATACTCGTGAACGCTGAGGTTTGCCCTTGTAAAGGACTGTCCAACCTTGGCAGAGGACTCGATCAAAATCCTCTGCGGGTCGCTGTATGTTCTGCTCAATTTGATATCATGGGTATTACTGTTAAACACATACGTTCCGGTTTTTTCGGTATAGGTCACTGACGCTGTTGGCAGAGGCGGGACAATCCTTGCATCGTCCGCATTCACAAGCCAGACGGCTGCTGCGTCTGCGCCAGACCGCGCTATGTAATAGGCTTTTTCCTGGTTCACGTCATTGATCGCTACCTTCTTCTCATACAGGCTGATGCTGAGAATGCCGGTGCCGATAACTGCAACCACGGCAGTAACGATCAGTACCATCGCCAGTGCCAGACCTTTATTCCTCCTGTTCATTCCTGATCACCCCCGTGAACGAATATACAGGTTTCTTCCAATTTTAATAATATGATTACCACATTTTAGTCCTGTCCAATATCATTATACATTCGAATTTAGAAATTATTTGAACGGGCTGTCCTTCCCGTATCGGTTTTGGTAGCTCCAGCCAGGTATTCGGTGTCCTGCTCGTGCAGCTTGGGCAGCGCATAGAAGGTTACGGCCATGGTTCCCTGGAGCGTGCCATCTTCAGTCGAGGCCATGCTCAGGTTGTCTATGACGATGGTCCGGTCCAGCGCTTCCAGCGCTTTAATGAAGGCTGTTACCTGGTTATAGCCGGCCTTGCTGTACTCCAGCGTCGCAGTCATCTTTTCTGCCTGTGCCGTTCCGGCAGTGCCAGCCGCCGCAGTCTCCGGCGAGGCCTGAGCCGTTCCTTCCGGCGCAGCCTGTGCTGCTGTGCCGGATGTGGCAGCCGTTTGATCCGCTGTACCTTCCGGGGCGACTGCACCCTGTGATGCGGTGCCGGTCATCGCCCTGTAGCTGTCCACCAGCCCTTCCAGGGGATGCTTGAGCGGAGCATTCTGTACTGCGGCGTCCACCGCGCCTACAGAGACCGGTGTAAAGGATAAGCTGCCGACATTCAGCCCGGTCTGGCTGGTCAGACGGTCCAGCAGCACGATCAGCTGCGGCTGCAAAATTTCAGGATAAAAGCGCTTTGAATTTTCCATTAACTGCTCTTCCCGCTTCGCAAAGTCCGCCTGAAGCGTTGCAATGGCCCCCAACTCCCGCTTCACCGTGTCCACCTGCTGCTGTACATTGTCCTTTTCTATAACAAGCTGTTCGATCCGTTCGAGCTGCGGGTTTAAAATAAAGTAATAGCTGAGCGCCAGAATGGCAATGACGGATAACCCGATCAGCATCAGCTTCTCTCTTGATGTAAGCTTCATTGTTTCACCGCCCCCTTCAGCCTGCAGCTTGCCGTAAACTTAAAGCTCCCCCTGCCCTCTGTTTCGCTGGAAATCACCGCTACATGCACCTCCGAAAAAAGCCCCAGTGCATCCAGGTTGTGGGACAGCTCGGCAACCGGCACCCTGGAATTGGCCGTACCGGTCATTGCAATAGAGTCTCTTGTATATGAAAGCGTGTCCATGACAATATCCCCCGGCAGCGTCGTGTTAAAGGCCTCCAGTAATGCGCTGTCCAGCGTATCCAGGCCTTCGACGCCCGATTTGGCAGCTTCCAGCTCCGAGCCGTACTGCGTAAGAATGTCCAGCTTCTGCTTCAGCGCGGCCAGCTCCTGCTGCTGCGCTCTTGTAGCGGGATCGCTGAGATATTTCTGCAGCGTTGAAGTCTGCGCCTGTATGGATACCACGGTCAGCTCGGTAATGGCATAAGAGCTGACCACCGCCAGCAGTATTGCCGCAATGACGGCGTACGCGGCAAAGGATTTCCTGTATGCTTCCTTTCTTTGTACGATATACCCTGAAAAAAAATTAAGATCGTTCATTCCGCACCCCCGCTAAAGTCTGATCATTGCGCCGAGCGCATTCAGATAGTTGCCGATGTCGGGTGTTCCGCCAGCATTCCGCTGGCGTATATGGCCTATACTGCTTATTCTGCTCACGGACCGGATCCCCGGCAGATTTCCGAGATACCCGGCAAGTCCGTTCAGACGCGAACCGCCGCCGTAAAGGTAAATGGACTCCGGCTTATTTTCAGGATTTCGGCTGGCGTAATACTGAAGCACCTTCTGAAGCTCCTGTGTCCATTGCTGCAGTACCGGCCGCACCGGCGCGTTGCTTTCCTCCATGCCGTCCGCGTGTGCGTCCGCACCGCTGATTTGCAGCTCCCGTATCTTTTTCTGCTCGGCTTTTTCCGCCGGAATATCGTAATAACCCGCCAGCGCTGCATCCAGGTCCCGGCTGCCGTAGGAAACCGTACGGCTGAATTCCAGGATGCCCCCGGACAGGATATTAATAACGGTATTCCTGTGTCCAAAATCTATCAATGCAACAGTTCTTTCCGAACTGAACGTTTCCGAATTGATTTGCAGATTTCCTTTGAAGAGCTTCGATACGGCATTCAGATGGATATCCAGCGCGACTGGCCGGAGCTTCAGCTCCCGGATCAGGCTGTAGTATCCCTCGGCAATATCCTTCGGCATCGCGGCTGCACGTATCCGAAGCTTTTTGACGCCATCCTCCGTCACCGCGGCAAGCACCCGGGATTCCATCGCGTACCCGCTTATGGCGTCGGGTATGAATTGCTCCATTTCATATTTGACCATACCCGGCAGCTGTTGATTTTTTACCTCGGGGAGCACCAGCTCCCTGGTAATGACGGACGTGCCCTGTACAGCCAGTATGACATTGCCGGCACGTATTTTGTTTTGTGTCAGCCCTGCCCGTATGGCCTCCTTCATCGCGTCCCTGTCCTCTATCCTGCCTTCAATGAAGGAATTCGTAGGCGTCGGGAATTCCGCGAGCCTGTCTATTTCCAGCACGCCGGCTTTGTACATCCCTTCCGCCATATGTATGTTCTTGCTCCCGATATCTATGGCAACGACTTTTCCGCCCATCACATCACCCCTTATGTGGAACATGTTAAAATCCGGTTGAGAGCCAGCAGGCTTCATTGCTGGCTCTCATGTGAGAATTAGTGCATTTATGAGTGTTGGAATCATTATAACTTTTTAATAGGGATCCATCTTTACAGGACCACCAGCTACCCGACCAGCCACATGCTGTGTAGTAGCAATAGTTTTTGTCCATTTGAAAGCTCCATTACTATCAATAGTCAGTGCACCACCAGTAACACCAGACGTATTTATAATAATTGCTTGATCAGAAGTACTACTAGTGGGCCATGCGCCCGTTGCATTTTCTGCCTGAAATCCATCAATTGCAGTTGCAATCTGCTTTGCATCAACTAAAACCTGTGTGCCTCTGGCCTTATCCTGGAAACCCGTAAACCTGGGT
>JAEZMC010000422.1 GCA_023435805.1 Bacillota bacterium
TCATTCTCAGGCAGCTGCAGCATCTGCTGTCCGTCTGCCAGCCCGGATGCCTTATCGGTACTCTTTCCGAAAAACGGAATGGAACAGCCCGCCAGCAGCAAGAGCTGAATTACCATTAAAATAGCTATAAACCTTTTCATATTGTCCTCCATATAATTACATTATTATGGAAATTATGGACAACTTCAAAGGTTTTTATTATTTCCCGCAGCAAATTGCCGTTTGTATTCAGTTTTCAAGTCAGGCAACCTCATTGATGAATTTGCCTAGTGTAATGTTACCATATGGGTAGCCTAAAAAAAATCAGTAGAATACATAAATTCTACTGCCATTTTTTATAGATATTTATGCAATCGGGTCACTACTGCTACAGCGCTGTTACAAACGTGTTACAGTATAATTACATCGTCTTTTTCATGCCCGGTTACTTCATTTTTGCCAGCGCTTTCACCACTGAATCACATAGTGCCTGTGCGGCCTTCTGCCTGAAGGCGCTCTTTTGCAGGTTGCTTCTGTCCTTGCTGTTGGTCATGAAGGCCACCTCCGCCAGCGCGGCAGGCATGTTTGTCGCTTTCAGCACAATGAGATCCGGCCTTTCCTTCACCTTTCTGTCAACGGTCTTCAGCTTTGAAAGCAGCTGCTGATGTATGATGTCGGCAAAGCTCCTGCCGGAGAAGCCGCTGCTCGTTGACGGGCAGTACAGCGTCATGGTTCCGCTGAAATTTTTGTCGTCCATGGCGTTGTTGTGTATGCTTAGATACAGTGACGCATTCAGCTTGTTGGCAATGTATGCGCGCTCATAATTTGCAATGTCGCTGTCATCCTCTCTGAGCATGTAAGTTTTGACGCCTTTTTTCTCCAGCAGCGTGTTCAGCCGCTTTGCAATATCAAGGTTGAGATCCTTCTCCAGCAGCGTTTTATATATGGCTCCTGTCGCCACACCACCATGGCCTGCGTCGATGACCACAAGCTTTTCCTTTTGCGTGGCAGGCTTCATTACGGTAATGGACGTAGTCCCGGGATTTCTTGTAAATACAAGGTATTCCAGCCTGGTGTTGCTTTTAAAAACAAGGCGGGTCGTCCCCTCCTCCGGATTGGTTATGACCTCTGCGGACTGGAGATAGGAATCGTTGATCCCCATTACACCGTTTCCGAGATCGGCCTCTCCCGTCGGGAAAATCACTGAATACTCCTTGCCGGACTCATCATAGGTCCCTGTATACAGGTCTTTCAGGAATTCCGCTCCTTCCGTGAGCACTGCGTCTTTTAATATAAAATGCACCCTGTCACTGTTGTTATAATACTGTATATTCCTGTAGGTAGGCGGCTGGACAGTCAGAAGCAGCGAGCCCTTGGCCTCCTTGATACTGTATTGGGACTGTGCATTCAGGCTCAAGGTGATCGTAGCGCCGCTTTTCCCGAATTTTGTATACTGGATGGTCTTGATTTGATTTCCGTTTACCTTGACTGACTTGTCCGCTCCGGTGTATTGCGCATCCGGGATGCTGATCACCAGTCTGTCGGGTACGGTCAGCCTGGTGACCTTATACTTGTTATAGCTGCTCAGGAGCATTGTGACTTCTTCCCCGTTTTCACCCGGCGCATACTGAATCTTAAATTTGCTGTGTACGGTCAGGGTCTGTTTGATAGCGCTGGGAGTAACAGTCTGCGCAGGGGGGACTTCCGTTTCATCCTTCCCGGTGCTTTCAGGCTTTTCGCCTATATAAAGCACTACGCCGGTGTCAGTCTTCTCCACGCCGTATTCCGCCTCACTGCCAAGCTCAAGTACAACCCGCGCCGTATACGTGTCAAACTGGGCGTACCGGATGCGTTTGATGATTTTTCCGTCTGTCTGTATGATTTGCTGTTTTCCGGGAGCAGTTACGTTATATATATCCAGAACGATTCTCCTGGGTTCTGAAAGCTCCATAACACTATAATCCACATAATCCCGTGCGGTAATGACGACCGCCTCACTGCTGCCGTCGGAGCTGTATTTGACATCCTTCAGCTGACCGGTTGCATTCCCTCTGGATACGATTCCGGCTGCATTTGAAAATGACCCGACTGTTGAAAGGGTTATCAGGGCCAATACTAAAACTGCTGCTGCAACTTTTTTCATCAAAACACTCCTGATTTTTCATTTGTATATCCGTTTTACCATACATTTTTTAGTATAAATACTATTTCGACAAGTTGCAGCATTTTCCTACGATATTAATAATACTTTAACCATATTGTAATATTGAAGTAAAATAAGGAATTTACATACAGAACAGCAGGTGGTCCTTCCAGCTGATGAATACCTGCAGAACAGACTGCAGGTGGAATGTGAACCTTTTACCTTTCATTAAATGAAATAATGCAGCCGCAGTATTTCTGCCGGTACAGACCTAATTCCCTTGCTTCCTGCTGTCCCTGCCTGAAGCCCGGACGGAAGTCCCGGTACAAAAAGCCGACACCATATTGAAGGGCATATTTTTCTCCCAGCTGTTTTATCAAATCATGTTTTTGGTAGGGGCTGACAAGAAGCGAGGTGGTAAAAGCTTCATAGCCGCCTGCAGAAGCAAGTTCCGCAGCTTTTTTCATCCTTATGGCGTAGCACATGGTGCACCGCGCATCCTCCGTCCCGGTATGGCGTTCCCACTCCTGCTGTCTGAAGTCATCAAAATACTGCACTTGCAAGCCTTTCATCGAAGCCAGCTTCTCTACGTTTTCCCTGCGCCTTTCAAATTCTTCAATGGGATGGATGTTCGGGTTGAAAAACACACCAACCGGCTCAATACCCTCGCCGCGAAGCTGAGCCAGCGGATATACGGAACAGGGCGCGCAGCACATATGCATTAACAGTTTCATTCCAGTTTGATCTCCTCCTGCTCGTACCAGCTGCCTTTCATTTTGATGCCCAGGTGATCGAATGCCAGCTTCGTGGCCATCCTGCCCCGGGGGGTCTTGTTGATGAAGCCGAGCTGCAGCAGGTACGGCTCATACACATCTTCTATGGTTTCCGGCTCCTCACCGATACAGGCGGCCAGCGTATCCAGCCCAACAGGCCCGCCGCCGAATTTCTCAATGATGCTGGACAGCATGTTCCTGTCGGTGCTGTCCAGACCAATGGAATCGATCTCAAGAGCGTCCAGCGCCATGGCGGCCACATCGGCGTCGATCACCCCCGCAGCCTTCACCTGGGCAAAATCCCGTACCCTTTTCAGCAGCCTGTTTGCAATCCTGGGCGTACCTCTGGACCGTTTGGCGATTTCGACGGCGCCCTTGTCTTCGATAGATATATTCAGTATACCCGCCGAACGTTTTACTATAAGCATCAATTCGTCGGTATTGTACATTTCAAGTCTGTTGATGACGCCGAACCTGTCCCTCAGCGGAGCGGTCAGAAGCCCTGCTCTGGTGGTAGCGCCTACAAGTGTGAATTTCGGCAGATCCAGCCGGATGGAACGGGCACTGGGGCCTTTGCCGATGATAATCTCCAGCGCATAGTCCTCCATGGCCGGATAGAGTATCTCTTCAACACTTCGGTTCAGCCGGTGTATTTCATCAATAAAAAGCACGTCATAGCTTCCCAGATTGGTCAGTATCGCCGCGAGATCACCGGGCTTTTCAATGGCGGGGCCGGAGGTAATGCGCAGATTCACGCCGAGCTCGGATGCGATAATGCCGGCAAGGGTCGTTTTGCCAAGCCCGGGAGGGCCATAGAGCAGCACATGGTCCAATGCCTCCTTGCGCTTTTTGGCCGCTTCAATGAATATGTTCAGATTTTCCTTTACCTTTGTCTGCCCAATGTATTCCTGGAATTTTCTTGGCCTCAGACTGGTTTCATCAATATCCTCCACAACGGCTTCCCTCTCGATCAGCCTTTCTTCAGTCATTTCTCCGTCCTCCGTTCGGAAATTTTCCCCGGCCATGCCGGTCTAATCCACTAACGTATCAGGCTTTTCAGCGCATTACGTATAATCGTTTCCAGGTCCAGTTCATCGGCGTAAACCGAGGCTACGGCCCTGCTTGCTTCCACCGGCGTATAGCCAAGCACCATCAGCGCACTCACCGCTTCCGACACCCTGGAGCCTTCTCCGGGAGCAGCCGACTTTTCCAATCCATTGCCTGTGTTCAGAGCAAGCTGTTCCTTTTTAATCTTGTCCTTGAGCTCAAGGATAATCCGTTGGGCTGTTTTTGCTCCAATACCTTGGGCTCTTGTCAGAGTTTTGGCGTCATCCGTTATGACAGCCAGGCCGAATTTGGAGGGCGATACTGCCGAAAGCAAGGCAAGCGCAGCTTTGGGGCCAACTCCCGATACGGTCAGCAGCAGCTCGAACATACCAAGCTCCTCCTGGGTAGCAAAGCCGTACAGGCTCATCATATCCTCCCGCACATACAGATGGGTATAAGCCTTGAACTCCTGCCCCACCTGTCCGGCAGCTTCCAGTGTAGTCAGCGAGGTAAACACCCTGTAGCCGATACCGCCTGCTTCAATGATCATGAAGTCGCCGCCTTTTACTTCCAGTCTGCCCTTTATGTATGCGTACATGATACCCCTCCGGTATTTATATTTTTATGTATTTTTATGTATATGGCTCCCTGTCGTTGTTTTGCTGCTGCGCTGCGCCGTTACCGCAGCCCCAGTCCCGTCAGCTTGCACGAGTGTCCGTGGCACACAGCAATGGCCAGCGCGTCCGCCACATCGTCGGGTTTCGGGATGCACGGCAGGTTCAGGATCACTTTAACCATCTGCTGTATCTGTGCCTTTTCCGCCCTTCCGTAGCCAACTACCGCCTGCTTTACCTGCAGCGGCGTATATTCAAAAACCTCAGCTCCCGATCTGGCTGCGG
>JAEZMC010000424.1 GCA_023435805.1 Bacillota bacterium
GCTTGAAACATGTTCGTACAGGAACGGCGAAAATTAGAATACTGGATATCAGCGCCGGCGGGCTGCGGTTTGTTTCAACACTGAAGTTTCCTGCAGACTGTTCGTTGATTGTTCAGATTGTTTTTACACTCAATCAAGCAAAGTTTTGCTTGGATGGACATATTGTACATGTCAACGGAACCGAAGTCTGTGAGTACGAGTATGGCCTATGTTTCACCGAACCCGACAGAAATCTTCGAGAATCGGTCAAACAGCTTTTCTATACAAAATTAGCAGGACATAACCGGAATATGATCATTTTCCGATTTTTATAGAAAGCGTTACCCTGTAGTATGGCTGTATAGCTTTATTACACGTGTCAAAAATGTTAAATGTTTAGAAGTTATTAGAGCTTGTTAGCACTCTCAATGTGAGAGTGCTAAATTTGTCTTGACAATAAAAGTGCCGGAGTTGTAATATATTTAATGACAAGAATATTGCTAATATCTGTTACAAGGAGGGCTTGATATGCCGCGTGAGAATGGTAATATTTCAATACATACCGAAAACATATTGCCAATAATAAAAAAATGGCTGTATTCAGAAAAAGATATTTTTATCCGCGAACTGGTATCCAATTCGAATGATGCGATCATAAAACTTAAAAAACTTGTTTCCATGGGAGAGGCCCAGCTATCAGAGAATGAAAAGTTCAACATCCGTATCGTAGTGAACAAGGAAGAAAAGACAATTAAAGTAATTGACAACGGTATAGGCATGACGGATGAGGAAGTTAAAAAATATATCAACCAGATTGCTTTTTCAGGTGCGGTGGATTTTCTCGAATAATATAAGGATAAGACGGATGAGAGCAGTCAGATCATAGGCCACTTCGGATTGGGATTTTACTCTGCATTCATGGTTTCCGAAAAGGTAATGATCGATACCTTGTCCTGGCAAAACGGTGCTAAAGCGGTCAAATGGACAAGCACCGGCGGTACGGAATTTGAAATGGACGATTCGGACCGTACCGAAAGAGGCACAACTGTTACATTATTTCTGGCAGAGGATTCTCTGGAATTCCTGGAATATTACAAAATGCGTGAAGTACTTGTAAAGTATTGCTCATTCCTGCCCTTTGAGATATATTTGCAGGACGCTGCCAAAAAAGAAGGGGACGCTTCTCAAAAAGAGGATACAGGTGACGCTTCTCAAAAACCGGACCGGAAGGATACGGATAAAGAAACGGTTGAACAAGATGAGACTGCCGATAATGAGTCCGAAGACAGTCAGGAGAAACCCCTCAACGATACGCATCCCTTATGGCTGAAGAGTCCGAAGGATTGTACCGACACGGAATACAAGGAGTTTTATAAAAAGGTATTCCATGACTTTAATGATCCGCTTTTCTGGATCCACTTGAATATGGATTACCCGTTCAACCTGAAGGGTATTCTGTTTTTCCCAAAGCTGAAGCATGAATTTGAAACGATTGAGGGACAGATCAAACTTTATTACAACCAGGTATTTGTCGCCGACAATATCAAGGAGGTCATACCCGAATTCCTGATGCTCCTGAAGGGCGTTATTGATTGTCCGGACCTGCCGCTGAACGTATCCAGAAGCTTTTTGCAGAATGACGGCTATGTTTCGAAAATTTCATCGCATATTACAAAGAAGGTGGCGGACAAGCTTTCATCCCTGTTTGAGAATGAAAGGGAAAACTATAATAAGTACTGGGATGATATCAACCCATTTGTAAAATACGGCTGCATACGCGAAGCCAAGTTTTTTGACAGAGCCAGGGAGGTTGTGATTTATAAGACAACCGGCGGCGAGTATGTTACTTTGAAGGATTACCTTGAAAGAAACAGCGAGAAGCACAAGGATAAAGTTTTCTATGTTACAGATGAAAAGCAGCAGGCTCAGTATATCAGGATGTTCAAGGAGCATGGCATGGAGGCAGTTATACTCAATTCCATGATCGACAACCACTTTATACAGTTTCTGGAGATGAAGGAAAGCAACGTGAAATTCAGCCGGATCGATGCCGATCTTTCAGAAAGCATGAAGAATACCGATGCTGGCGAGGAAAAAGCCGAAAATGCCCAGGTGCTGGAAAAACTCTTTAAAGAGGCAGTTGGCAACGACCAATTGAAGGTACAGGTGGAGTCTCTGAAGACTGAAGATATCCCCGGTATGATCCTGTTGTCGGAATACTCGCGTCGAATGCAGGAAATGAGCAGAATGTACGGAATGAACGGGATGGATATGAGGGGCATGTTCCCGGAAGAGCAAACCCTTGTATTGAACAGCAGCAACTCATTGATAAAAGCTGTTGTAAAGTTGACAGGGGATGACAGCAAAAAAGAGGATACTACTCTCATATGCCAGCATGTGTATGATTTGGCGATGATGAGCCACAAACAGCTTGATCCCGAGGCAATGACCAAATTTATACAAAGGAGTAATCTGCTTCTTGGCAAGCTGGCGGAAATAGGATAAGGACGATATATTATTTTAAACATAGACAATATAAAACCGGATGGCGTTTGCCAGCCGGTTTTTTATATTGTTTGTAAATATATGGTGAATAGTATCCCGGAATGATTGGGATATTTAATGAAAAGGCTCCATAAAAGCTTTTCCTTCTATTTATCAGTGTCGTGTTCACGGATCTCAACCCTTCTGATTTTACCGCTGATGGTTTTGGGAAGCTCCGGAACAAATTCGATGATTCTGGGGTATTTATACGGGGCAGTGACCTTTTTGACATGATCCTGCAATTCTTTTACCAGACTGTCGCTGGCTGTATAATTTTTTGCAAGCACAACCGTTGCTTTTACAATCTGTCCTCTGTCAAGATCCGGAACTGCGGTAATGGCGCATTCCAACACGGCAGGATGCTCAAGCAGTGCACTTTCCACCTCGAAAGGCCCAATCCTGTAACCGGAGCTTTTGATCAAGTCATCCGCTCTGCCAACAAACCAGTAGTAGCCATCCTCATCGCGCCAGGCCATGTCGCCGGTATAATAAATGTTGTCATGCCAAACCTTGCGGGTGAGTGCTTCATCGCGGTAGTACCCGTCAAACATGCCGAATGGCTTGCATCTGTCGGTACGAATGACAAGCTGGCCTTCTTCACCGATATCACAGGAATTTCCGTTTTCGTCCAGCAGATCGATATCGTAACCTGGCGATGGTTTTCCCATTGAACCCGGTTTTGGCTCCATCCACGGGAATGTGGCAAGGGTAACGGTCAGTTCGGTTTGGCCATAGCCTTCCATAAGCTTTATTCCGGTGGCTTTAAGGAATTGGTTGTAAACTTCTGGGTTTAGCGGTTCGCCGGCTATGGAGCAATGTCTGAGATGGCTCAGATCATACTTTGAGAGATCCTCTTTTATAAAAAAGCGGTATATGGTTGGCGGTGCGCAAAATGAAGTAACCTTGTGTTTGATGATGACCTCCAGCAGCTCCTTAGGAACAAATTTATCATAATCATACACAAATACCGCCGCTCCGCTTAACCACTGACCATAGATTTTTCCCCACATGGCTTTGGCCCAGCCGGTATCGGCAACAGTCAGGTGAAGCCCGCCATCATCAACATTTTGCCAGAATTTTGCTGTCAATATATGCCCAAGCGGGTAAGTGAAATTATGCTGTACCATTTTAGGCATTCCGGTGGTGCCGGAGGTAAAGTATAACAGCATAATATCATTGTTGGTGGCAGCATTATTTCCGACAGGCTTTTCAAACAGTTCCGGGGCTTTCTCAAGTTCGGCATTGAAATCAAGCCAGCCGTCCCTCGTTTCGCCAACAAGTGCTTTCAGCTTCAGCGATGGAGATTTGGCAAGCGACTCATCAATATGCTTTATTACTTCATCATCCGTGACAGAAACAATCATCTTGATGTCTGCGGCATTGCACCTGTAAACAATATCCTTGGTCGTCAGCAAATGTGTCGCCGGGATGCAGATAGCGCCCAGCTTGTGTAGGCCGAGAAGGCAGAAC
>JAEZMC010000104.1 GCA_023435805.1 Bacillota bacterium
TGCCTTGCATACGGTTATCTCGAAGTCCGCTTCCATCTCACTGCCGTTCCATGAACCGATGAAAACCTTGCCGTAAGCTGAAGGAGCAATGGACCACCCCTCGTCCAGATACCATTTGATATTCAGATATTCGGGCACCTTATACCTGTTGTTGATTTTCAACTTTATTCTGACTGGCGTGTTATCCCGGATATAAGGCCCTTGCGGGTATTCCAGCGCTATATCGAAAAAGTCGTATGTAAACCGGCAGCAATGTAAGCCGGCATACAAGGTCTTCCCTGAGTTTTGTGAAAAAAGGCTGTCCATATTGAGGTCCGACAGATCCGAAGCTTTATTCTCCCATAGCTCAAGTGACGGAATGTATCTCAACACCACCTGTTTGGCTATCCTCTCAACTCTTTGCGCCAAAGCGTCTATGTCGGAGGGCACCTGTCCCTGAAGCTCGCCAAGGTTCAGACACATGGTCTTGATGCTTCGTCCGATGGGTGTTATCCATTTTTCAGGAATAGCGTCAAACCCGTGAATAATGCCGTAAATTGAACCAACCGTAGCGGCGGTGCAGTCCGTGTCTTCACCACAATTTACGGTCATGCAAAGTGATTTTTCAAAATCACCTGCTCCGTATAAAAGGCCTATGACGATGAACCCGATATTGGCTGGCGCATCCCAACCTTTGGGACCATCCGCGAAACCTTTATCCCTGTCTTCAGGTGAAATGCCGGCATAGCCCCAATACTGCGCCCTGTACCTGCTCAAAATGGAATCCCTGACCTCGAGATAAGGCTTTCCCTCATGAAATGCTTCCATTACCAGTTTCACGGCACGGGCAACTCCGCAGTCCTCCGGAATATAGGACAACCCGATTTCAATAAGCTTTGCGACGTCTTTCACTACAAAAGCTGCACTTTCTATGGCCGCACAGAAAATTTCCGCGTAGGTGCCTTCCCCGTCGCCATGATCGACTTTGGCATCTTCACAGGCATACCTTACGGCCACCTCGGGACAACCGGGTGATATACAGGCCCAGATTTCAGACCTGATAAAGGCACCGCAGCTGTCCTTGTATGGATTGTTTTCAATACCGCTGTACGGAGGCATCAATCCTGCCCTCATGTTCACCTTGGCGTTGCCATACTCAGCCCAATGGGGTGTAATATACAAATGCCAGTACGCGCCCAAAGTCGAAGCATCGATGTCGATACCCCTCTCTTCCAGAGCTGTCAGCCAGACAAGCTGCAAATCAAGGTCATCATTGGGAAGGGGATTGCCTCCCGTATCCTGGGTATAAAAAGTAACGTTATTAACCTGCCTTATCCATTCCATGGGCGCGCCCAGCGTTCCGCCGATGCTTTTCCCCATCCAGCAGCCAAGAACGCTGCTGCGGTATTCATTAAGCGAAATGATCACCGTAAATATCCCCCTCTATCCATTTTTCGATAGTGTGATTGTATTTTAATATCTCTTTTACGCCTCGTACGGAGTTTTAATGGTTATGGTCGTGCCGATACCGGCTCCGCTGAAAATCTGGACTCCGTATTGGTCGCCGAAATAGAGCTTGATTCTCTGATCTACGTTCACAATTCCGTAGCCCTGTTGTGAATTATCACCCGATCTCAGTATGGCATCCAGGTTTGATTTGCTTATACCTACGCCGTCATCGGTGATCTCCCAGATGATTTCATCCCCCACCCGTTTTATGTTAAGGCTGATGGTGATGGATTTCTTATCCTTCCACAAACCGTGGCCTATGGAATTCTCAATGAAAGGCTGCAGCATGAGCTTTAGCGTCTTAGCATCCAGTACCGAATCATCCACATCATAAAGCATGTTGATTTTGTTCTTGAACCGAATGCTCTGAATAGCTATATAAGCCCTGACATGCTCGATTTCATCCTTTATTCTGATGATGCTGCTTCCCTTGCTCAACGCAATTTTATAAAATTTGGCAAGTGAATTTGACATGCTTGTGATGTCTTCTCCCCCGACCCTCATACCCAGCATACTGATCGAGGCGAGCGTATTATATAGAAAATGCGGGTTGATCTGAGCCTGGAGCGCCTTCAGCTCGGATTCTTTTTCTTTTATCTTGATGGTATACACTTCTTCGACCAGTTCCTTGAGTTTACGCGCCATGACATTGAAACCGCTGATGAGGTGGCCGATTTCATCATTTCCGGGATACCTGATATATACGTCGAATTGTCCGGTTTGAATCTTTTCCATTGAGTTGGAAAGCTCCCGTATCTTACGGGTAAAGACTGAAGCCAGAAACCAGGAAATACCGATAAACAGCATGGCACAAATCAGCAAAAAACCTGCGGAGGCTACCTGCAGCTTTTCCACCGCGTCTGTGAAGCTGCTTAAAGGTATGGTATAGACAATGCTCCATCCTGTGTATTCGACAGTATCCTGCAGCGTCATGTACTTTTCATTTTTCAGGTCCAAAACGGCCGAATTCCTGTGCTCCGTGAGAAAAAGCCTTTTGTATTCACTATAAATGGACTGTTTTACTTCAGCATCTTCAACATTCATTCCTTTATATACAAAGTTACCCCCGGAGTCAATGATGTCAAACCATCCCTTCCCGTTTTTGCTGACGTCCTTGAGTGAATTGAAGAAGCTTTCCGAATTCAGCTCAATACGAAAGACACCAAGAAAGCTTTCGAAGAGGGTATGCTCGAGCTTACGGCCGAGAATCAGCTTCCCCGAAGCTTCCGTTTCGCTGTTGCTAAGCCACATGGTATTGCTGTCGGATTGCACGATTTGTTTATACCAATCCGCATTCGTTACGGTGTTTACCATGATGATTTCATTACCATGGGAAGGAATTGTTGGATTGCCAATGATGAGACTGACTCCTGAAAGATCCTTATAGCTGCTCTTTAGCGGCCTCAAGTAGCCGAATATCCAGTTCTGCGCCTCCAGCCTGCCGTAGGGCGTCGGATATTCGTCGAACAGGATGTCCTGCAGATTGGTGTTCAGGCAAACGGAATCAGCCAGCCTGTTGTACTGAACCACCTTGTCATCGATGTTGTCCCTGGCCTGATTTAATGTTTGCTGCAGCAGCTCCTTCGTCTGGGTGTCAATATAATTCTTCGTGTTGGTGTAGTAAAATATGCTTAAGATCAGCATGCACGCGGCCGCACCTGCCAGATAGGCTATGGAGAGCTTCCGGCTGATCTTCATGTCTATGATCCTTTTATACAGCATTTGTATAAAGGCGGGCTTTTCAAGCTTTCTCTCTATATTCACCGGGGCTCACTCCATAATAGTTTTTAAAGATGGAACAGAAATAGGATATATTGCTATAGCCCACCATGCTGCCGATCTGATAAACCTTGAGGCTTGTGTCCTTAAGCATTTTCCTTGCTTTTTCCAGTCTGAATTTAACAAGAAAGTCCGTGAAGCTTTCACCAATCTCCTTCTTGAAAATGATACTGATGTAATTGGGCGATAGATACACTTCATTGGAAATGTCCATAATCGTCAGGTTTTTACCGTAATTCTCCTCAATGATCTTAAGAATGTCCTTAATGATTTTCTTGTTGTGCCCTTCCTTCCTCTCCGACAGGTGCTCCAAAATAGCGTTGAAAATATTCTTGAACCACTGCTGCAAGTCAAAAATATTATCAAAACGCGTGATTTTTTCCCACACAAAGGTCTCCTTGCCGAAGATGGCGTCAAAGCTCTCATGCATTTCCATCAGAAGGATGGAGGCTTTTGCAAGCAGATTGATACAGACATTTCTTGTATATACATTGGAATACCGGTTTTGGCTGTTTAAATGGTAAAATAGCATGTCGATGCTTTCGTTGAGGGTATCCCTGTCACACAGCTCAATTCCGGAAAGGATCTTTTTTTCTATTTCATCAATGTCTACAAGACTGTCTTTTTTATCGTCGCAGGTAATATCCAGATAATTGATGATCTGGTTTGAGCCCATAAAAAATTTATACTCAACCGCTTTGCACGCCTCTCTGTATGAGTTTTTGACATCTCCAAGCCTGGCGGTATACCTGCCGATCCCGATCGTCACATCTATTTTGCATTGCTCATTGATTTTTTTCTGAAGCCCCATTGCAAACGACAGAATGGTTTCATACAAAACCCGTGCTTTCTCCTGGAGTTTCTCCTCGCGGGAATTCACGATAATGCAAAACCTTCCCTCCGACACGTAAAAGGCTTCGAATGGCAAATCCGCCGTATAACTGTTGATGCATTCAAGGACTTCAAACGTTGTGATATATGCTTCATCCTGCCCGTCATCCGCTTTGCGGTTGTCAAAGTCATCGATCTCCGCCGCCAGGGCGACAAATTGCCCGGATAAAAAGGGAATGTGGAAATATTCGAGGTTTTCCGCGATTGTACCGTCACTTGGGGTGTGATGAATCAAATAATTGAAAAAATTGCTTTTGAGGAAAGGCATGCTCTCATTGACCAGCTTTTTTAACCTTTCTTTTTCCAGATGCTCTGACTTTTCCTTCCTGCAGGTGTTCAACACCTTCATCATCACTTTCCGGAGCTCATCGGCTTCAACAGGCTTGGAAAGATATCCATATGCATCGAGGTCAACAGCAGTCCTTGCATATTCAAAATCCCGGTAACCGCTGGATATCACAACCTTCAGGCTGGGATTGCCCTTTATCAGCAAACCGGCCAAGTCAAGCCCTGTCATTCCCGTCAGCTTGATATCGGTAAACAGGATGTCGAACTCATTGCGGCCGGCAAAATCTATGGCATCTTCGCCGCTTTCGACTGCTCCTACGACGCGGATGCCCATATCCTCCCAGTCGAAGAGATCCCGCAGCCCTTCACGCTCTATTTCTTCATCTTCCACAATCAGCATCCTGTACATTTTCAGATCATCCTCATTTCAAATACACCGCAACCTGCCTGTTTAATTCATCTTCTACCGCACCAAGCCCCAGCTTCTCCATTTCAGGCAGAGCGTCGGCATACAGCCTTTCAAATTCTTCGTCACTTTGAGCCATATACAGTCTGCGGTCCATTTTACTGAAATATGTACTGACTCTGGTACTGGCTATCCCTGTTTTTGAAGAAGGATCTATTGTCAGTTTCTCAAGCTCGGGGGCATACCATATGCTTTTTTCGATGATATCCGCCCTTGCTCTGCGTTCACTTTTTTCAGCCGGCGTCATCAGTGCTGTAGTAGAAGCTTCAGAAAATTTATTGTTCTGTAAAAAGCACCATTTGTAGTAACCTATTTCATTGAGAGCCGCGTTCCTGTCGGTTGATAGCTTTTCAGCAAATTCCGGCGTAACGGATGGCTTTCCGTCGGCCCCCCGTACCCAGACTACCCCCTCCGGCCCTATTCTTGAAACATATTGGCCGTTTTCAGTGGACATCCAGTCCATAAACTCCATGACCCGGATCGGATCCTTGCATTTGTTGGTTATATAAATCCTGGTCCACGGACTCTTCTTCATCATATTATATTTTACATCCTTCAGGCCGGAAACCAACGGAGTTTTCACAAGCATATATGAATCTCCCGATACGCTTTTCAACTTATCATTGTGTTCGTCAAGCCAACCATATGCGTTCGTGGGAAAATACATGGCCACCCGGCCCGAGATCAGCTTGTTGAAAATACTGGCTTCATCCTGCAGCAGCCACTCCTGGTCAATAAGCTCCTCCCTGAACAGCTTGCTGGTATAGTAGAAAACCTCCTTCATTTCAGGCACCCTTAAAACATGCCTGAGCTTTTTATCGCTGCCATATACATAGCTTCCGCCATCAAAGGAGAAGAACCGGACCCCGAAGCTGCCCGCCAAATCCTGGGTAGGCCAGTCGAAGATGCTTGGTATGTAGGCTTCTCCATTTCTGGTCTTCAACCCGCTCTCTCTGACGCTTACAAGATAATTGTATACCTCTTCCGGTGTATTGAGAGAAGGTTTCCCCAACCGCTCGTAAAGCTCCTTCAGTACGAGAACTCCGCCTCCGGATTCCGGCGCCTGACCTTCAAAGTTTATACCATTGGGGAGTCCGTATATTTTTCCGTCAGCCTCGGTGCAATACTCCCTTAAATAATCCCACCCGATATTTTTGACAATCTCCGGGCCATACTTGTCTATCATTTCATCCAATGGCACGAACATGCCTTTTTGAATAAGTTTTTTGGTGATGACACCGTTTCCGGCCATTACAACATCCGGAATGACCCCGGTCGAAAGCATCATATTCAGCCCTGTCAAGCCTTCGTCCGGGTTTGCAGGCTTGGATATATTTAAAGAGACGCCGGTAATTTTGGTGATCTCTCTGGAGGCCAGATCATTTCCCCACTCCTCCTTGGTTTTAGGCCACCAGTAATAATTGATATAGAAATCCAGAGAAATGGGATCGGCTGCATTTGATATAGTACCGGGCTTATTTTCAACATCCCCGCTCTGATTCATGCCGGAAGGATCCGCTCCGCATGCCGAAAATTGAGCTGCAATAATCAGTATCAGGCAAAAGTACCAGACCCTCCTTATTGATAATTTCATGCATTCCCCCCCATTCAGCCACCGGGATTTTTCATTTTGCCGCAGGCGATCATCTATGATTCCACTTCAAAAAACCATTTGCTCCAATGGCCGCCAAATATGCCAGGATTAGCCTTAAATCGGCCTTTTGCAACAATATCCTAATATGATATTAACAAATACAAGTGTCCATGTAAACTTCCTCTTATATCCCTCAGAATGCATTTATATTCGGAATAATATGTTTTTCACACATATGCTGGATAATCAATGCATCTTTGTTAAAATAACTTTGGCAGGGACCGTTTAAGAAGCGAAAATACTATTTAGTCAACCCATAACTGAATTGGGAGGTACGTGCATGTCTGAGATCAAAATCAATATTAATAAAAAAGGCGAAACATACAATCCTTACTGGAAAAAGCTCACCACTGCCGGCCGTGCAGCAGAGGGCCTGCGAGAGGACTGGAGAAGGCAGCTGAGGGAGGTCCAGAGTGAAATAGGCTTTGAATATATACGTTTTCACGGCATATTTCACGATGATATGATGATCTATCATGAAAAGGAAGACGGTACGCCTTACTACAACTGGCAATACTTCGATCGTCTTATGGACTTTTTTCTTGAGATCAACATAAG
>JAEZMC010000113.1 GCA_023435805.1 Bacillota bacterium
TGTGGGTAATGTTTGTCAAATATTTGGCCAGGCAGAAAATGCGCGTATTATGTAGACATTCAAGACTGTTCCATCCTTAGAGCGTTTTTTTCATGATTATGATCTCATATGGCCTTCTTTCGCCATACAGCTCCTTGAATATCCGTCCTGCCTCCGCAAAGCCCTGTTTATACCAGAAACGCACACCACCTTCATTCATTTTCAATACCGACAGGTATGCTTCCGATGCACCGAAGCAAATGCGGCAATACCTGAGCAGCAGGGCCACTGTACGTGTTCCTATACCGGAGCTCCTGTATTCGGAAAGGACAGCCAGAAGCTTGATCCACACGATATTGTCCGTCACAATTCCTGACACCGCTCCCGCCCTGACCGATCGGACACCCTCCGTCCCATTTCCATCCACTAAATAAATACCCGCAATAAATTCTTTTTTATCTGCTTCCAGCTTTGCCAGCTTCACTGCAAGGTCTTCAAAGGAAACAGGGCTGTCCATGCCGGTCGCATATTGATAATCGCCGGTACAGCCGTAAAATCCGGCGACATCGCTCAAGGTAGTTCTGTCAAGCGTTTTCAGGCAAATCGCGCCATCGGTAATGTTCAGTTCCAGCAAAACCGGCAGCCTCCCTTCATTTCCGTCCAAATAGGATATTCCACTTGCAAGGCGGTATTTCCTGCCTGAAGCATTTATACGACAAAAATTCTCTTGCTTTTTTACAATTGATAATTCCCTGGGTATTAGGTATACTAATATAGGAAATAAGGAGGAATTTTTCCGTTCTTATTTCGCTACATAAAAACGTTACAGGAGATTTGATATGGAACTTAAACAACTCTTTACAGGCTTTGCGGCAATCGATATCAAGATGATTGTAATGCTTCTGATTGGTATGGTACTGATTTACCTTGCCATCAAAAAGGATTATGAACCCATGCTGCTGCTCCCCATCGGATTCGGGGCCATACTGGTCAACCTTCCCCAGTCCGTGGTGAAGTTCGCATCAGAAAATGTGCTGGACCCTTTTGTCACCAGTTTCGTCCAGCAAAATCCCGGCTCAATTTCCGTATTTGAAAAGCTGAATTATGTATTTGACGGTACCGGACAAGCCTACCGTACGGAACCCGGCGTTCTGGAAATATTGCTCAATGCCGGCATCCTCACTGAGCTTTTCCCGGTCCTTATTTTTATCGCAATCGGAGCCATGATCGATTTTACTCCTC
Organism: Bacillota bacterium; assembly: GCA_023435805.1. Classification (GTDB taxonomy): domain Bacteria; phylum Bacillota; class Clostridia; order Acetivibrionales; family DTU013; genus JAEZMC01. The sequence continues at coordinate 1,222 of JAEZMC010000113.1, forward strand.
TTTTCCGGAACCCGGTCATGATATTTTTCGGCGCCGCTGCACAGTTCGGCATATTTGCCACCATACTGGTAGCGCTGGCGCTGGGCTTTGAGCTTAAGCCCGCAGCAGCCATCGGAATCATCGGTGCTGCCGACGGCCCGACAGCCATCTATGTGGCGGGCAAGTTCGCAAAGGAATATTTCGGCCCCATATCGGTGGCAGCCTATTCCTACATGGCGCTGGTTCCGATTATTCAGCCCCCGGTCATCAGGCTGCTGACCACCAAAAAAGAGCGGGTCATCCGTATGGAATACAAGGATGTAAAAGTATCCAAGGCTGTATTGATTGTATTTCCTATCGCCGTGACCATCATAGCAGGTCTGATTGCACCCATCAGCGTACCTCTCGTAGGTTTTCTGATGTTCGGCAACCTGATCCGTGAATGCGGAGTGCTGGAAAGGCTCTCCAAATCGGCTCAAAATGAACTTGCAAATCTCGTGACACTGCTGCTTGGAATAACAATCGGTTCAACGATGCTGGCGGACAGCTTCCTTCAGCCTCAAACGCTGCTGATACTCGCGATGGGCCTGGTGGCATTTGTGTTTGATACAGCGGGCGGTGTGCTTTTCGCCAAGTTCCTCAACCTTTTCCGTAAATCAAAAATCAATCCGATGATCGGAGCTGCCGGTATTTCGGCATTCCCCATGTCGGCCAGGGTTATACAGAGGATGGCTCAGAAGGAAGACCCGACGAATTTTGTACTGATGCAGTCCGTCAGTGCCAATGTATCCGGCCAGCTCGGTTCAATCATCGCGGGCGGTCTCATATTGGCGCTTGTACCACTACTGGTAGGTTAAGGAGGATTAGAAAATGGCAGATTTTTTACAGAACCTTATGAACAGCGGAAAAATGGGACATGGCATATTTGTAACCATCTTCGGCATGCTTGGCGTATTTTTCGTACTGATACTGTTTTATCTGATCATTAGAGTGTTAACAAAGATTTTCCCCTATAAACCGGAAGCATAGAGAGAACAAAGGGACTTCCAAAGGATAAATGTGAAATTTTGTATGTGTAAAGGGTGTGGTGTATATTAAAAAGAAGCTGTGCATTATCGGGCTTGGTTATATCGGGCTGCCGACCGCAGCTATGTTTGCTACGCATGGACATAGCATTACCGGCGTTGACATCAATGAAAATATCGTTGAGGCGTTGAATCAGGGCAAAATCATCATAGAAGAGCCCTACCTTGATATCATGGTGCAGGCTGCCGTTACATCGGGCAATTTGGTGGCCAGTACAAAACCGGTAGAAGCGGATGTCTTCATCATTTCCGTTCCGACACCGATCAATCCGGACAAGACGGCGGACATGCGTTATGTGGAAAGCGCGGCGGAATCAATCGTACCTTACCTGCGCGAAGGGAATGTGGTGGTTCTGGAGTCCACCTCCCCGCCGGGTACGGTGGAAGAGCTGCTGGTACCCATACTGGAGAAATCGGGGCTGAAGGCTGGCAGCCAGCTGCTTGTAGCTCATTCTCCGGAGCGTGTACTGCCCGGCAAGATTTTGATCGAGCTGGTTGAAAACAACAGGATTGTAGGCGGTATCAACAGGGAGTCCTCCGAGGCTGTCAGGGATCTGTACCGCACATTTGTAAAAGGCGAGATCTATCTGACCGATGCAACCACAGCCGAAATGTGCAAGTTGATGGAAAATACCTTCAGAGATGTGAATATCGCGCTCGCCAATGAACTGGCAAAGCTGTGTGAGCAGATGGGTATCAATGCCTGGGAGGTCATCAAGCTTTCAAACAAGCATCCCAGGGTCCATCTCCACCAGCCGGGCCCCGGTGTCGGCGGCCACTGCCTCGCGGTGGATCCGTGGTTCATTGTGGAAAAACAGCCTGATACCGCAAGAATGATCCACCTCGGCAGAATTACAAACGACAGTATGCCGGGTTTTGTTTTTGAAAAATCAAACCGGATATTATCCGGTATCAAAGGTCAGAAAAAGGTTACCATTCTTGGCGTGACCTATAAGCCAAACATAGATGATATGCGTGAAAGCCCCATTATGGAGCTGGTCGAGCATTTTGAGAAGGACGACGGCTATATCGTAAATATTGTTGATCCTCACGTAAGCAACTGCCGCCATCTGGTCGGCAACCTGTACGAGGCTGCAGAGGAAAGCCATCTGGTGATTCTCGGTGTTAACCACGATGAATTCTCAACGGTGGATTTTAAAAAGCTTTGCAGCTGCATGGCTGTCCCCAATGTACTGGACACCAGAAATTTCTGGAATGAAGAAGCCGTGCGCGATGCCGGAATGAACTATTTCCTGCTCGGCTCCGGCAAGCAGGTACCGGTCTTATGAAGAAGGTATTAATGGTTGTTTACGCCTTTCCCCCTTTAAAATATCCCGTTATAGAAAGAGCAGCCGGCTTTATCCGGCTGCTGAGAAACTATGGGTGGGAACCGCTTGTTCTCACCCGTCATTCCGAAGCGGATTCAAGAGAGG
>JAEZMC010000122.1 GCA_023435805.1 Bacillota bacterium
CGTATCCTCGGATGTGGCTTCTTCAGTTGAGAATGTTACACTGACACAGAACTACGACTTCATTTACGCGGCAGTGGGCGTTCATCCCCATAATGTCATAGACCTCAATAACAATATCATGTCTGCACTGACAGACTTTGCGTCCTATCCCAAGGTAGTAGCCATCGGTGAAATCGGGCTTGATTACTTTTATGACAATTCCCCCCGGGAAGCGCAAAAAATCTGGTTTGCCAAGCAAATTTCACTGGCCAGGCAATTAAAGCTGCCCATCATTGTCCATGACCGGGATGCTCATGAAGACACCCTGTCTATTATAAAAGCTGAAAACGCTAAGGATATCGGCGGGGTTTTCCATTGCTATTCAGGAAGTGTTGAGATGGCCAGAGATGTCATGAATCACAATTTTATGGTGTCCATCGCAGGCCCCGTAACGTTTAAAAATGCCAACAGGCTGCTTGAGGTCGTGCGATTTGTTCCTGACGACATGCTGCTGATAGAAACCGATTGCCCTTATCTTGCGCCTGAACCCTACCGTGGACAGAGAAACGAATCTGCTTATGTAAAACTGGTTGCAGAGAAAATTGCCGCTATCAGAGGCAAATCCCTTGAATATATAGAACAAATCACTACTTCCAACGCAAAGAGGCTTTTCGGAATTCATTAAGGTGGTGTGTTATGAAAAAGCTTATTCTTATCATGGTTTTTATGCTTTTAACCGCTTTATTCATTGCCTTTAATTATTTGTTATGGGATAGGGAAAGCCGGGAAAAGGAGCTAAAAAACCTGGAATATGCCAATGCCAGCAATAATGCCAGCATCAGTGCCCAAAAAAGGGAAATCAGCTCTCTTGAAGAAGAAAACGGAAATCTTAATGAAAAAATCGAGCAGCTTCAGAATGAACGGAACCAGCTTATTGAAGACAAGGCGGCCATTGCCTCCGAGCGGGATCAATCCAATACCGCTCTGCAGGAAAAGATCAATTTTATCAATACACTGAAGCAATACGCTGACATCAAAACCCTCTCGGAGCCTCTGACAAAGTGGGCGGAAGCGCTGAACCAGGGGAAATACGAAGAAGCGTATGTGCTGGAGTATGCGGGTGCTCTGCAGCAGAACAATGCGGTGAGTCTGGACGAATATACCAATGAAATGAAAAACACCGTCAAAAAGATAGAGATCACTGAGGTGAAACTGGACAAACTCAGGGGAGCCGGCAACGGCGAGATATATCTGGAGGCGAGACTGAACGTAAAGCTGGCCGAAGGTGCGGACAAAGCATCCCCACGCTTTACAGAAGGTATTAATGTCAAGTATATCAAGCTGGACTATTCCTATGAAAAAAGAACCTTTATTATTACGTCAATAAACAGCATCTGATCCATCCCAGTATGGTTACATAAAAAATATTTCACCAATTATTACCCCCTTCATATAATGTACTAAAAGCCGGAGGAATCATTTATGAAGGAAGAGGTTAAAATGAAGGAAAATATTAATGTTGAGCCAACTGGTACCATGCCGGCGGCTGGAGCAATGCCGCAAATGCAATCCAAGCCCAATGTAATGCCAGCACAGGCTGCCAAGCCCAATGTCCTGCCCGCACAGACCACCGCCAATGTCTTGCCGGCACAAGCCAACCAAATGGGAGCAATGCCCTATATGATGAATCCAATGCCTGTGATGTGCTGCCCATATCTTATGAATATGCAGTGCCCGATGACATATGGACAGAATGTGATGGGCATGATGAATAATCCCATGCTTTCCGGAGTAAGTCCTGCACAGGGGAATGTGAATCCTTTTTTGGGCGCTGCAAACAGCGGTATGGGCACAATGCCGATGGGTATGATGTCTGGAATGGACCCGATGTCCGGAATGGGCTCCATGCCTGGAATGAGCTCCATGCCCGGAATGAGTTCCATGCCCGGAATGAGCTCCATGCCTGGAATGAGCTCGATGCCTGGAATGAGCTCGATGCCCGGAATGAGCCAATTTTACCCGATGGGCATGTAGAAATGGGGCTCATACTTCCTGTAAACCAGTTCATAAGAAGTCATAATCAATTAATGAAAGGGTCGCCATAGGGCGGCCCTGATTCATTCCTGAAACTCTTGTAATGGGAAATTTATGGTTACCATGTATATATACCCTATAGAATGTGTAGAATTACAATTATGGGGGTATTATGGTAATGAATTTGACAAATAGGCCGTCTTGGAATAAAATAGCTTCACAGTCCCTTATTAATATTTTAACAGGAGGATTTTTGTTGTTGCCACTTGCTAAAAATATTAAAAGGTTTTTTTCATTGAAAAAGGGACTGCTGGCCGTGCTGATTGCGGCAGCAGTTTCAGCAGGTGCGGGGTACGGCGCGTTCGCCTACCTGGAAAAGGACGTGGTCATTCATGACGACGGCAAGGTAATAACCTGCAAAACGATGAAAAGCACCGTAAAGGAAACACTGGACCAGAACAGTATTGCTGTAAGTTCCTTTGATTACATCAGTATTCCACTGGAATCCAGCTTACAAAGGACGAAAACGAACGAGATATATATTAAAAGAGCTGTACCCGTTCATATCATGGCAGACGGTACCCAGACGGAGATAATGACCTACAGGGACACGGTGGAGGAAATGTTCCAGGATAGCCCTGTAAAGCCTGAAGGCCTTGACAGGTTGGAAGGGGCCGCTCTGCAGGATAAAATCAGCCGGGACATGTCGATCCGGATCGTACGGGTCGATCAAAATCTGGTCAGTGAAAAAGAACCAATCCCCTTTGCAGTGCAAAGGAAGGCAAACTCGCGGATGGACGCGGGCACAGAAAAAGTAGTGAAGGAAGGCCAGGAGGGCATTCTCGAAAAGAAGTACAATGTAGTTATTGAGGACGGAAAAGAAGTTTCGAGAGAGCTTTTGGGCGAAACGATACTTAAGAATCCGATAAACTTGATTATGGAGTTCGGTACTATGCTGAACTTCAAGACATCAAGAGGAGAAACGATCCGGTACAGGAAAGTGCTGGACATGAAGGCTACTGCCTACACGGCGTCCTTCAAGGATACCGGCAAAGCGCCGGGACATCCGCAGTTTGGCATCACAGCCACCGGTATCAGGGCCAAAAAAGGTGTCATTGCAGTTGACCCCAGAGTAATTCCGCTGCATACCAGAGTATACGTGCAGTTTACCGGCAGTACGCCGGACTATGGCTATGCAGTCGCCGCTGATGTCGGCGGGGCTATCAAGGGAAACAAGATCGACCTGTACTATGATAGCCAGGATTACGTAGACAGCTTTGGTGTCAAACGCGTCAAGGTCTATATTCTGTCAAACGACTAGAACGTTGGGGACCTTGAAACAACTATATATAATAGGGGACTAGAACTTGGCCGGGGTTGCAGAACCCCGGTACATTTTTGTAAGAGACCTTAACAGGTTCTGGAATGGAGCAAATAATGAATATAGATACGAAAAAGGTATTGAAAAAATATAACTTACATCCGACAAAATCGCTGGGACAGAATTTTTTAACGGATGATAGTATCCTGAACGCTATTTCGAATGCGGCAGAGCTGACAAAAGAAGATCTGGTGCTGGAAGTCGGACCCGGACTGGGAAGCCTCACAGCAGAGCTGGCTGAAGCTGCGGGTATGCTTGTGGCAGTTGAAATCGACAAAAGGCTCATACCGATATTAAAAGAAAATTTAAAGGACTATGCGAATATCCATATCATAAATGGTGACATCCTTCAGCTGGATGTCAGCAAGGAGCTTGCTGCCGCTGTCGAAGAATTGGATGGGTCTTTTAAGCCTGCAGCGCTCAAAATCGTGGCAAATCTGCCGTATTACATAACTACGCCGGTTATTATGAAGCTGCTGGAAAGCGGCATCAAAGCCAGCACAATGGTATTCATGGTTCAGAAGGAAGTAGCCGACAGGATGCAGGCGGATCCGGGCGGCAAGGAATATGGTGCATTGTCCGTAGCAGTTCAATATTATTCCAGGCCAACGGTGGTAATGGAGGTACCTCCTTGCAGCTTCATTCCGCAGCCGGAGGTGGACTCCACAGTCATCAGACTGGAGCTGTACGATAAGCCGCCGGTTGAGCTGCATGACAGCAGCCTGTTCTTTCGTGTTGTAAAGGCCGCTTTTGGGCAAAGGAGGAAAACCCTTGTCAATGCGCTAAACAACGCCGGACAATTTAACATGAGCAAGGAAGAAATCAAAGCGGCGCTTGGCCATACGGGCATAGGTGAAAACCGGCGGGGAGAGACTCTTTCGCTTGAGCAGTTTGCACAGCTTTCCAATTATATTTTTGAATATAATGCCGGTCTGCAAATCACTTGATTTCTGCTTGTTCCAGCGCGTTCTCCACAGCCCTGAGATGAGCTTTTGAGGTCAAGGTCGCGCCGCTGATGGCATCCACCTGTAAGGTCTGGGAATGGATCACTTCCTCAAATAGATTGTTGATCGTGAGGCCCTTTTTAAGTTCAGTCGTTTGCTTTTCACCGGCCAGCGCCCCCTCCGTCACCTTGATTTTCGATATGGCTCCCGAGGATACGGTTACCTCGACTGAAGCATTCCGGAAGCTGTCCTTTGTTCCACGGTATGAGCCTGTATAGGTCCCGTCGTGCAGCTTTTTAAAATCCGGATCCGTAATAACCATGTTTTTAAGCTCGTTGCGTCCCGGAGCGGTCAATAGGATGACTCCCCCCATTCCCAATGCGATCACAACTACAATTGACAGCAATATGATCCACATTCTTTTTTTCCCCTTTCTCTTTTTAACTGTTTGCATCTTACAATCTTTCCTTTCTTACAAATAACATGTTTCGATTCCGTCAAAAGCCTTGAAATACTTCTGCAAGCCCCGTGTGACGTATACTCGCAGATTCGAATCCACCAGAACCGATTCTGACTGCGGATATTTATCTAAAAACGTAAGCCCTTTTTCCAGACCGGCAACAAACACGGCAGTAGACAAGGCATCGGCGGTCATCGCACTGTCCGCCACAATCGTTACACTGACAAGTCCGGACTCTGCCGGATACCCGGTAATCGGATTCAGTATATGATGGTATCGCCTGCCTTCTTTGTCGAGAAAATACCGCTCATATTCTCCGGAGGTGACGATCGCCTTTCCGGTTACTGAAACGGTGCCAAGAAGGCGGTTCAGCCGGGGATGGCGGATACCTACATGCCATGGTGAGCCGTCGGGTTTATTGCCCAATGTGGATACGTTCCCTCCGATATTTGAATAGGCGGATGTAACGCCATATTCTTTAAGTATCTTCATGAAACGGTCACTGGCAAAACCCTTGCCAATGCCGCCCAAATCGATGGATTGCCCGGGCTTTCTCAATGCCGCCGTTTTTCGGGCAGCATCCAGCTCCAAATCTGTGTAATGGACAAGAGCAAGAACCGACTCTGTCTTGCTGTCTGCAGGAGGTTCCAGCGCATGCTTATAGTCCCACAGGTCCACCAGCGGACCGATGGTGATATCGAATAACCCACAGGAAATAACCGAGAATTCCACAGCACTTGATAGAATATCCCAGGTCTCTGGGTTTATTTTTTCTCGCTTAACACCCGCAGAACGGTTGATCCGGCAGACATCGCTTTCCGGCAGATAACGGCTGAGCAAACATTCCAGTCTTTGAGCCTCTTTCTCAACAGCCTGCAACGCCTTCATCGAATGTATGCCAAAAGCCTTGTGAGCCATTTCAGTGCCCATACCGGTATGTGAGAATTCAACCGCCGTACTGCTATCCACAAATCAGCACTCCTTCATAAAATTGCTTCCGTCCCATACACTTCTCAAGCAGCTGCCTATTTCCGAGGATCGGTAAGGCCCTTCAAAACAAAATCCGTCAAATGATCCTGCAGCTCGGGAAAATACTGCAGTCCTATTTCTTCCTTGTGGTAACCGATCTGGATAATGGCCCCGAATATGGCCATAATCATTTCACTGCGGATATCCGATCTCATTTTCCCCTCAGCCTGCCATTTTTGAACCAGTTTGTAAAAGTCCCTGTACAGGAAATCAACAGCATGCAGTCCGTTCTCCTCCCGGAAAACCCTTTCAATTTTGTTGTAAACATCAGGATTGTACCACTGGCTCAGGATGGGGTTTGAAAGCATACCCTCCATATTTAAAGCCAGAAGCTGTTTAATCAGCTTTATAGGGTCGTCATCCAGATTGACGATCATCATTATTCGTTTCATCAATGTAGCCGTTTCCTGTTCGAGTATTTCCACAAACAGCTTATCTTTGGAGGGGTAGTAGTTGTAAAACGTGCCTACGCTGAAGCCCGCCTGTTTGGTAATATCGGCAACATTTGTGTCCTTGAAGCCTTTCGTCGCAAATAGTTCCTTTGCACAATCAAACAATACCTTTTTTTTGTCTTCCATTTAGTAGCCCTCACAGTATCGTATATTTTGATACATTGGTCGTATCAATTTATCAATATTGAATGAATAAAAAATTGTTCATTCAAATTATAGCATTCCATAAAATGTATGTCAAGGCATTTTTATGACTGCAAATATTAAAATAGAATCACATGTTATCCTGTTTTTTGCAGGCCTGTATCCACAACGGAAGGGATTTTCCGTTGCAAGCAGGTTTGTTGCATAAGAAAAGAGGCAATACCGCTGTGGTATTACCTCTCCTGTTATTTACGTTTCCTGCCGGGCATGCTATAGTAAGTCGCATATGAAATCCACTCTTATTCCGCAGAGTTCATCGTTCGTCTTACTCCGCCAGCCTCTTTTCGAGAGCAGCAAGCTGATTCTTCAGTTCAGTAGGCAGTTTTTCTC
>JAEZMC010000141.1 GCA_023435805.1 Bacillota bacterium
ATATACAGCTGTTAAAGGGTGAAGAGGCGATCGAGTTTCCGCAGGATGGCTATCAGGGCGAGGATATTATTGATCACATGAAGAGTTATATTGCTCAGTATGGGGCGGCTTTGCTTGAAGCAGAACCTGCTGTGCGACGGAGTAGACTGGTGGAGTATGCTCTGCCGAAAAACCTCGAACGTATTCGTTCCGGTCTCGAGGCATATGGCATTGAATATGATGTTTGGTTTTCAGAGCAATCCCTTTATGACAGCGGTGAATTGGAAGAAACACTTCAATATCTCAGAGGAAAAAATCTGACAGTTGAAAACGAGGGAGCCGAGTGGTTTAAGGCAACCGATTTTGGTGTGGAGAAAGACGAGGTTATTGTTCGGAATAACGGGTTACCCACTTATTTCGCCTCGGATATTGCCTATCATCGGAATAAGTTTTACAAACGCGGCTTTGACCGTGTGATTAATTTGCTTGGTGCCGATCATCATGGCCATGTAGCCAGAATGAAGGCGGCTGTCGAAGCGCTCGGTGTTGACCCGTCCAGGTTGGATATTGTCATTTTCCAGCTTGTCAGACTGTTTAAAAACGGTGAGGTAGCAAGAATGTCAAAGAGGACAGGCAGGGCGATATCGCTTAACGATCTCCTTGAAGAGGTCGGTAGGGACGCTGCGAGGTTTATATTTAATACAAAGGCGTCCGGAAATCACCTTGACTTTGATCTGGACCTTGCAGTGAAGCAGTCCAATGAAAATCCTGTATATTATGTGCAATATGCACATGCAAGGATATGCAGCATGCTGCGCTTATTGGAAAGTGAGGGCGTGGCGGTGCCGGGCACTGATGAAGCAAACCTTACAAAGCTTTTAGCTCCTGAGGAGATCGAGCTTATGAAAAAGCTTGCGGAGTACCCGGATGAAATCAGGATTTCTGCACAAACTTTGGAGCCGAGCAGGCTCACCAGGTATGTTACGGATGTTGCAGCACTTTTCCACAGTTTCTACAATGCATGCAGGGTAAAAGGCGAAGAGGCGGAGCTGCTGAAGGCAAGATTGCTTCTGGTAGAATCGACCCGTATCGTGATAAAAAATGTGCTGGGAATCCTAAGCATTTCTGCTCCTGAGAAAATGTAGGATATGGGGGGACGGTTCTGCATAAGGGGCATAAGGAGCATGAGGGACGGTTCTGCAAAACTCACGCATCATTTGATGCCAAAACCGATTTGTAACAAAAAATTAACCAAATAAATCCGCCGGTTACTAATGAAAACGTCGAAAAAGCCGATATATATAGTGTTGAATCAATCGACCATATATCGGCTTTATTATATTAACGCGGTTTTTCGAAATACGGTTTATTGAGCAACCTGAGACATCATAAGCAGATTCTGTATGATAGATCCGGTTAAAACCAGCCGCAGCAGGAAGGAAGTTCAAAGTGCGCATATTTCAGACGATAACTAAAAAAATTAAAATCAGTGCTTTTATAATGGCCTTATTGTTGTTAGCAGTAGAAACGTCCCCCTGGGTGGGCATTTTTCAAGAACCGTCCCCCCAGGGACAAGAACCGTCCCCCCGAATATCATGGGGAGCGGCGTTTGCAGCAGAGGTACCCGAGACGGTATACTATGGTGATGCAGGTGCGGAATCGGTCCTGGGCAATCTGGGCTATTCCGATATGGCAGGTCAGAACATCTGGTCAAAGGAAGCGATTTATGAAACAGGAGCTCTAAACATAATAAATGGGCTAAGCGATGGAACAAAACGGTTCGGCAGAACCGTCCCCCTCACTAAAGAAGAAGCGCTGGCTGTTGCGTACAGGGCGGCGGGACGGGAAGCCGAAGCGCAGCAGCTCGGTATTGCACTGAATAATGCCCGTACTGCGGCAAACAAAAAAACGGATCCCCTTGCGGTATGGTATGACGGCTTCCTGCAATTGGCTGCGAATGAAGGTCTTATTTCCGCGCAGGATTTATCAGATGCGCTCAATAACGACCAAACCGGGTTGACAGCGGAAAACTTCAATAGGAAATCGGCGACCCAGAGGCAGGAGATGGCGTATTGGGTGGCAAAAGCCCTGAACGTACAGCCCGTATCCCAGCAGAAGGAGCTTTTGAATTATTCCGACTGGCGCAGCACCGACCCGGAAAAGCTGCCCTACCTTGAAGCGGCTCTTCAGCAGGGAATAATGACAGGCAGCAATGGCCGCATCAATCCCAGGCAGTCCATAACCAGGGAACAGGCTGCCCAAATTGTGAAGAATGCGGAAAGTGCAGTTCTCACAGCCCTTAAATATTCCAAAGCGGCAGGTGCGATTGAAAATATTGCCACCACAAAGGATTATTCCGGGAATATTGCCATAACAGGCAAGAACATCACTGTCAGAAATACAAGCGGCAAATTAGCATCCATCATTACCACCGTGCCGGCGGGTGCTTCAGCAGGTTCAAAAAATGAAAACGGAGGCGCCGTGCTTTCTTCCCGCAAGAAGGAGCTGGTCGTATACAAAAACGGTGTTGTTGGAAACAGCAGCCTGCTGAAAATCGGCGACAGGATTCAATACATCACCGATAGCACCAATACCGTCAAATATGTCAATGTGGTGTCTAATGTCAATGACGTCAGGTATGTTGCCGCCCAGGTCAATAGTGTCGATAAGCCGAACCTTCTTATCAATGTCACACAGCTGTTTACGATGGACTATCCCGACATAAAGAAGATCAACGACACTGTTTCATTTTCAAGCTCGCTTAATGAGAAAACTACCTACAGAATCTCAGCTTCCGCGGCTGTTACGGTCAACGGAAACAAGGCAGCACTGTCCGATGTTACAAACGATGCAACGGCCATACTGACCATAGGCAGCAACAATATTGTAAGGGATATTCAATGCGTTGATCTCGGAATCAATTCCGAGGCCAGGAGAATTGTCAGAGGGATTGTGGAGGAGAACAACCCGGGGTTGGGATATATTACACTTTATAATGAGGACGGTTCAGGAACGTCCGGAAGTAAAGCCGCCACACTTCGCACATACAACTATGTCGATCAGAACAAGACGGAAGTATACAGGAACCATAAGGCCGTTAAGGCGGATAATGTACAAACCGGAGATACGGCCTACATCAAGCTGGATAGTGAAGGTGACATTGTTTCCATCAGCGCGGTGGACAATTATTCCGTGCAATATGGGAGAGTATTGTCGAAGCTGCCTTCGGAGCTTGTTGTAGAATATGAAGACGGTACACAGCAGCTGCTCGCCGTTGGTAAAAATGTCATTGTCGTAAGGGACAAGCAGCTAGTCGGTTTTAATGCATTAAAGGACGGGGACCGTGTCAGGATGCTGCTAAATGAAAACGGGAAAACTACCGAATTAAAGGAAATTACCATAGAAGGCGATGAACACTACATTGCCAACATATACAAAGGAGTCATTTCCAAAATTGATGATGTTTCGGACAAAGTCACGGTAATGAACCTGCAGGTTTTCAACAGAGGAAAATGGGAGCGCACCGACCGCAAGGGCTTTACGGTCATACCGATGGCCGAGGGTGTCCGTCTGTTTTCTGGTGATACTGCTATCGATGGCGATGATGCCAACAGGCTGCTCAATTCCAACGAAGCCTATATAGCTGTTGAAAAGAGCTACGGAGGTGAGGAAAAAGCAGTGGTCATCTCCTACAGAAACAGTCTTGATAC
>JAEZMC010000150.1 GCA_023435805.1 Bacillota bacterium
GTTATGGAAGGGGGAGACCAACCGGATGCAGCTTTTGGAAAAGCTCGTGAATGTGATCTATCCTCCGAAATGCATTTTTTGCCGGCAGCTACTGAGGTATGACACCGAGCTTCATATCTGTGGCACATGCCGTGAAAAGCTGCCCTTTTCCAGGGAGGTTTTTCTGGCAATCCGGCAAGGGGGCGGTGACAGCTGCTGCGACGGTGCTGTCAGTGTGCTGCAGTATACCGGTATGGTCAAGGAATCACTGATAAGGTTCAAGTTTTACCGCAAGCCGGGCTATTACATTACGTATGCACGTCTGATAGCGTACAGGCTGCGCAATATGACCGACGTAACCCGATTCAATATGGTTATGAGCGTGCCGCTGCACAGTCAGAGGGAGTTCTCCAGGGGATACAACCAGGCTTATCTGATTTCAAGATCGCTAGGCAGAGAATTGAGATTGGCGGAACACTCCTATCTGTTGAAGCGGTCAAGAAATACGGAAACACAAAGCCTGCTGGACAAGCAAAACAGGCATAGCAATGTACAGGGAGCTTTCCGGGTGACAGCGCCCGGGAAGGTAAAGGGGAAATCCATTCTGCTGGTGGATGATATCCTGACAACAGGGTCCACACTTGAAGAATGCAGCAGAATGCTGAAGCAGGCAGGTGCATCGGAAGTAATTGCAGCAGTGGTTGCCACAGGAAGAAAATATTAATGGAGGGATATGTCATGCCAGAAGTAAGAAATTGCAGGAAATGCGGGAAAATTTTCACCTTTATGGGTGGTGCGCCGATTTGCCCGGCATGCAAGCAGGCCGATGAAGAAGACTTTAAAAGGATCAAGGAATACCTTTACAGGAATTCGGGAGCCAGCATTACTGAAGTGTCTACCGAGCTTGAAATCAGCGTGGAGAAAATCAAGAGGTTTCTGAAAGAAGGCAGGCTTGAAATTACCGGCGACGATGGAAACTTGATTCTGGAATGCGAGACCTGCGGTAAGTCTATAAAAAGCGGACGATTTTGCGATGAATGCGAACGGAATTTGGCAGCAGGTTTCAAATCTGCCGCAAGCCAGATAAAAAGCGGGCTGGATAGCAGCAGCACTGGTAAAGCCATCGGTATGCGGTATTTGAACAAGGACGATGGGAAAAAGGGTCTATAAGGCGACGAACAAAAAAATGAGAACTGCATTTTATTTGTTAATCATCACGAAGAAAATACCGATAATATAAATAAGCAGAACAGTTACAATGCAAAAAGTGACAGAATGCCGGTTTTTGTACTTGTATAACCTAGAAGGTGAGTGGTGTATATGAGAATTCCAGGAGATCTATCAAAAATAACCGGAGTATACGGTGCACAAAAGAATGCAGGGCGGATAGAAAAAACAGGTTCTGTAGCTTCCAGGAAAGACATGCTGTCCATTTCAAATGAGGCGAAGGACTTCCAGACGGTCTACAGGGCTTTGAAGGATGTGCCGGATATACGCCAGAGCAAAGTGGATGAGTTGATGGGCAGGTTTGAGAACGGCAGCTATAATGTAACGGGCAGGGATGTGGCCGACAAGGTGATCCATACCGTCTTTGACAAAAAAGCATAACGACCTTGGGGGAGTTGTCAGACTCTCCCTTTTTTCCAGAACCCGGCAGAAAATGCATAAATTGAACCGACAGGTGGTGTAGCTTTGGATACCGTTGTGATAGACAGGCTTATTGAAGTGTTGAACAAAGAAACGGCAATTTACGAAGGAATTTTGAAGCTTTCAAAAAATAAAACCGAAATCATCGTCGAAGGGAAGGTATCCGAGCTGGAAAGCCTGACCAGGCTTGAACAGTCCATCATCCTTCAGCTCGGCAAGCTTGAGAGTGAACGTGAAGAGCTGGTTGAGAAACTAGCTGCACAGCTCAATATGAAAGCTGCCGATATTACTCTGGAAGGGCTTAGAAGGCAGTTCCCCGGCGAGCATGCGGAGAAAATGGAAAAATGCAGTCAAGCACTGCCGAAGCTTTTAGGTGAGCTAAGCGAGGCAAATGTGCTGAATTCGAAGCTACTCAGAAATTCCCTGGACTATATTGATTTTTCCATCAATATTCTTACCAGCGCCGGTTCCGCAGGCAATAACTATGGATATTCCGGCGAGTCAAACAATACGGGGAAGAGAAACTTTTTTGATATGAAGCTGTAAATGCTTTAAGGAAATCTTTCCGGTTCTGTCCGGCAGGTGCCGGAGAAACCGGCGGGTAGGAGGAAATATGGGTGTAAGTTTTGCCAGTTATGAAATAGCGCGTTCGGGCCTTATCGTCAATGAACGCGGTCTTTATGTAACCGGTCACAATATTTCAAATGTAAATACGGCAGGCTACGTCAGACAGCAAGCCATGATCAGAAACGGCCCCGTACAGACGGAATATACCAGGAGTGGAATGATCCAGTACGGACTTGGCGCGGATATTCAGGATATACGGCAGATCCGGCATACTTTTCTGGACAATATCTACAGACAGGAGAGTACAACGCTCGGCTACTGGGAGTCCCGGCAAAAGGCGTTTCAGGATGTGCAGGCAATTATGGCCGAGCCGATGGAATCCGGTCTTCAGAATGTGCTGAACGAGTTCTGGGATTCCTGGCAGGAGCTGTCCAAGGAACCCGACAGCCTCACCGTAAGAGCGCTCGTCAGACAAAGGAGCGAAGCGCTGGTGCAGCAGATCAATCATATGGGCACCCAGCTGGACAGGCTTCAGAATGATTTGAATTCCGAAATAGCCGTACGCATCGATGAGGTGAATGACCTTACGCAAAAAATAGCCAAGCTGAATGTCATGATCCTCAAATCGGAGGTCTCTGGGGATTCCGCGAACGACTACCGCGATCAGCGCAATTCTCTGCTGGACAGGCTAACGAGGCTTGTAAAGGTAGACATCAACGAAATGCAGGACGGGCAGGTGGATGTAACGCTGGGCGGGTATTTTATCGTTCAGAAGGGTGTCAGCACGGACCTGTATGTAGCGGAACGCAACCCGGGCGAAAACTTTTATGTAGCCAAGCTGGGGGGGACCAATATTGAAGTCCCGATCAAAAGCGGCATCATAAAAGGCTTGATGGAATCCAGGGGAGAAGTCTCAGGCGCCATAGGCAGCTATGAAAACGGGACGCCCAATACCAAGGCGGATGTGGTATTTTATGTGAATACGTCCACCATGTCCCTGGCGGATGCAACAGTTCGTATCGATGAATATAAAGCGGAGCTTCTGAAAAGAGGGATAGATTGTAATGTAAGGGTGATAACCGCGGATTCGGCGGATGACCTGGCGGATGCCGTTAATTTGACTCCGGCATTGCGGACCGACTCCAATAAATACGGTATTTTGCTGACAAACGGAACCCCGGCTGATATGGCAGCGCTGCAGGCGGAATTGACCGAAAGGGGTATGGAGGCCTCAGTCATCACTTCCAATCCCGGCGACTGGACCGGCATGGTTAGTGCTTTGAACGGCCAAACATACAGCTATGCGGACTTTTCCAGTACCACCGAATCTGTCTATACGGCTTTAGCAAACAACATGGCCGGTGATACCAATGCCGATATCAGCAAAGGCATTTCACTCGTATCTGACTCGCTGAACATCGTGTCGGACATGAAGGCCAGGCTGAACGCACTGGTCAATGTCATGCTGAGGGAGATCAACTATCTGCACCAAAACGGCATGAATATGAAAGATCCGCCATCGGGGGGAGAAGATTTCTTTGTTACGATCAATTCCGGGAGGCCGCTCGAAATGGGCAACATCAAGTTGAATTCAAACCTTTCGGATTTGAGTAACATCGCAGCCTCCAAAACGGGAGACAGCGGCGACAACGCCAATGCGCTGGAAATAGCAAACCTGAGGAACATATCCCTGATCAATGATAAAGCGGGAATCCTCAGCCTGGACGATTATTACCAGGCGATCATCCTGCATATGGGCAACAACGGCTCGGATGCCGACAGGATTTCGGCAAGCCAGGGAAAGCTGGTGCAGTCCGCCGACGCTTCCCGTACATCCATCGCCGGTGTATCAATGGATGAGGAAATGACAAACATGATGAAATATAAATTCGCATACGATGCGGCCTCCAGAGCCCTCAATGTAATCGACAGCATGATGGAGACCATCATAACCAGGCTTGGAATCGTAGGAAGGTGATAACAAATGGCAGAATCGTTTTTGGGATTGAATATAGCTGTGCGAGGATTGTTTACTGCTCAGCGCAGCCTTGATACGGTGAACCACAACCTGAATAATGTCAATACTCCGGGTTATTCCAGACAGCAGTCCATACAGGTTGCAGCAAGGCCAATGGCCTTGTTTGACGGAACCGGCATGATGGGCACCGGCTCCGACGTCATCGGGGTCAGGCGTGTAAGGGACGAATATCTTGATTTCAAATATTGGAGTGAAAATGTTTCGTTGGGCGAATGGAAAGCAAAAAGGGAAGTGCTCTCCGATATTGAAGTAACCTTCAATGAACCTTCGGACAGCGGCTTTACCACCATCATGAACGAATTTTACAATGCGCTGCAGGAGCTCGGCAAGGACCCGAGTAGCTCGGCGGTACGGGCGCTGGTTAAACAAAAGGGAGTAACGCTTGCGAAATATTTCAACAGCACAGCCGCTCACTTCGAGGATCTGCAGCAGGATGTCAACTACAGGATACAAACCAAGGTCGAGGAGGTCAATTCCTATGCCACGCAGATCCAGCAGCTGAACAGGCAGATTTACATATCGGAGCTGGACGGGAATACGGCAAACGACCTTCGGGATTCACGGACTTTGCTGGTGGACAAGCTTTCGAAGATTATCAATATCGAAGCCAATGAGGTGGTATCCGGGAAGCTTCCGGACGGCAGGGATGACAAGCATTTTGTGGTGACCATCAGCGGAAAGGCTCTCGTGGATCATTACAATATCAGCAAGCTGGCGATTGAACAGCGGGATGCCGCACATCAAGTCAATGCCGAAGATATCGGGAACCTTTATCAGGTCAAGTGGGCGGACGGCAACTCCCTCAATATCAAAG
>JAEZMC010000171.1 GCA_023435805.1 Bacillota bacterium
AGGCTTTTAAATGTCGGGAGAAATATTTTGCTCGGTCATCATTCCGGTATACAATGAAGAGCAGGTGGTCCAGGAAACTTACAAGAGGTTGAAATCAGTCATGGATGCAGTCGACAGGCCCTACGAGCTCATTTTTGTCAATGACGGCAGCCGGGATCGTACGGCATCAATCATAGGGACCCTATGCGCAGCAGACCAATGCGTTAAGCTGGTGGATTTTTCACGTAATTTCGGACATCAGCTGGCGATTACCGCAGGCATGGACTATGCAAACGGGGACTCCATTGTTGTAATTGATGCAGACTTGCAGGATCCGCCGGAAGTAATCCCTGAAATGCTCCGGAAATGGACTGAGGGCTATGACGTTGTGTATGGCAAAAGACTGAAGCGGCAGGGTGAGACTTTCTTCAAAAAGCTTACGGCCAAGCTTTTTTACCGCTTCCTAAAAAGCATGACAGATGTGGAGATCCCTGTGGATGCCGGTGATTTCAGGCTGATCGACAGGAAGGTATGCGAAGCGCTCAAATCCGTTAACGAAAAGAACAGATATGTCAGAGGCCTCATAAGCTGGCTCGGCTTCAGGCAGACGTCCGTTGAATACGTCCGGGACAAGCGCTTTGCCGGCGAGACAAAATACCCTCTGAAAAAGATGATCCGGTTTGCTCTGGATGCCATTACTTCCTTTTCTTATAAACCGCTCAAGCTGGCATCCTATTTTGGAGCATTCATATCGATGATGAGCTTTGTCTACCTGCTGGTGGTCATCTATCTCAAGCTGTTCACCGATAAAACCACAGCGGGCTGGGCCTCCACACTTGCTGTCACTCTTTTTCTCAATGGAATTATTCTGATCATTTTAGGTATCGTCGGCGAGTATATCGGCAGGATATATGACGAGGTAAAAGGAAGACCGCTGTATATTGTCAGGGAAACAAAGAACCTGAATACTCAAAATAATGCCTTGCGCCGGCATGGACAACCGTGAAAGGGCTACATAAAATGCCCCTAAAAAAGAAAAGGACTTCGAAGCCTGTCCTGTCAAAACAGGCTTCGAAACCGATCCAAGATTTTGTGCACAATCTCAAATGTTCTGTTTAGCTTGAATGTCGTTTCTCTACATTACTTACATTCATGCGACCTGAGCTGTTGTACCTGTCAACTCAAGCTTGGTTTGTACCTGTCCTTGTACCTGTCCAGCACCACCCTTTCCTTATTTTTTCCGCTTATGATCTGGACGGCACGCAGCCGCAGTATCATAAACGTTTTAAGAAATAACAAGGAAAATAAAAAGCTTCCCATAACCGGGAAGCACCTTCAACGATATTGCTATAGAATTTTACTTTAGGGAAAAATAAAAACTTCCCTTTCGGTAACTGGCTGCCAATACACAGATTTGCCTCGCAAACCTGCTATCAGGCCCTATAGCTTTGCGTCACCAGCTTTCGCTGGCTTTGCTATTATCGTTGAAAAGTTATCTTCCTGCTGTAGTTAATATAAGTATAGCAGGAGGATAATAATAAAGCAACACTAATTTACATATTTTTCTCAAATATCTAATATATTTTTCTTTTTTTCTTTATAATTCCATTAAATCTCCATCCGGTCAAAACTTAATCATTGTTGCCTTCATCACGCCGTCAATCTCTTTCAGGCTTTCAAGCGTATCATTTTCTACTTCCTGATCTACGCTTACAAAGGAAACGGCTTTTTCGCCCTTTTTGTTGCGGCTCCACTGCATGGCGGCTATATTGATGCCTGCACTGCCCAGAATGGTTCCGATGCGTCCGATAATACCCGGTTTGTCCACGTTCTGGATCGCCAGAATATAGGGGCTGGGCTCGAAATCTAGCTTGTAGCCGAAAAAGTCTACGATGCGCATTTCCTCCTTGGCAAATATGGTGCCCGACACGCTCTGAGAGCCCTTTTTGGTTATATACTTCACTGTGATGAGGTTGGTGTATTTGTCCAGCTGAGACCGCTTGCTTTCGATCATTTCTATACCCATGTTGTGCAGCATCAGCTCCGCATTCACATAGTTGACCTTTTCTTTGATGATCGGATCAAGGAAGCCCTTCAGGACGGAAAGCGAGAAGAGCTTCGTCTCCTGGTCTGCCAGATCGCCGCTGTAGGTGAT
Organism: Bacillota bacterium; assembly: GCA_023435805.1. GTDB lineage: Bacteria > Bacillota > Clostridia > Acetivibrionales > DTU013 > JAEZMC01. The sequence continues at coordinate 2,135 of JAEZMC010000171.1, forward strand.
TTCGATCTTCTGTACTGTTTCCTTCTCCGTCTGGTAATATATTTTTCCCAGCATTTCAGCCAAAGAGATATACGGCCTCAAGCCGTTCAGGTCCGCAACGTGCATCGGAGGCATGTTCACAGCTGCCACCATTGCACCGGACAACGCCTCCCCCACAAGCTGGGTGACGGCCGTACCGACGTTGTAGTTGGCTTCCTCTGTAGATGCGCCGAGATGCGGAGTGACGATGACGTTGTCAAATTCCAGCAGCGCGTTGGTATAGGTCTGATCCTCGGGCTTCTTGTCGTAGCTGGGCTCGGGATCGAGCACATCAATACCGACGGCAGCTACATGGCCTTCTTTTAGCGCCGCGTAAAGAGCTTTTTCGTTTACCAGGCCGCCTCTTGCGGCATTGACGATCCTGACGCCTTTCTTGCAGAGCTTCAGCTCCTTCTCGCCGATCATGCCGTATGTTTCCGCCGTTTTGGGCGTATGCAGCGTGATCAGGTCTGATTGCTGCAGCAGCTCTTCCAGTGTTTCGCATTTCTCAATACCGTACTTTTTGAATTTTTCATCCGTTATATAAGGGTCGTAAGCCACTACCTTCATATTGCTGCCCTTAAGCTTGGTGGCGACGATGGATCCGATCCTGCCCAGGCCAATGACACCGGCAGTCCTGCCGTCCAGCTCGTTTCCGAGGAAACGGTTCCTTCTGAAATCGCCCCTCCTGGATGCGGCATTTGCCTGCGGAATATTTCGGAATATGCAGTAGGCCAGGCCGACGGCAAGCTCTGCAGCTGCCATGATATTGCTCTCGGGTGTGTTTACTACGATAATGCCCTTTTTGGTGCAAGCCGGCACATCGATATTGTCAATACCGTTGCCTGCCCTGCCTGCCACCTTCAGGTTCGTTCCCCGCTCAATCAGCTCAGCGTTTACTTTGGTAACGCTCCTGACGATAATGGCATCGTACCCACCTATGATTTCAAGCAATTCCTCATGGGAAAGCCCATATCGTGTGTCCACCTCAAAGCCTTTATCCTGTAAGTATTGTATGCCTTCCTCGGCAATTCTTTCCGTAACGATAATTTTCATATATGTCCTCCATCTCACTATTCATTATTATACTTGTTTGAAACGAAACGGAACCGTCAGGCGATCAGTCTGTCCATCAAGTCCAACAATTCACGGATCTCAGCCACAGTCATGTCTGCCATATGCGCAATCCGGAATGTGATTTCCTTGAGGTCACCGTACCCGTTTGATATCATGTAGCCATATTCGCCAAGCTTTTTATTGAGTTCGCTGACGCTGATACCCCTGGTATTCTTTACAGCTGTCAGCGTATTGGACGCGTATTTTTCGTCCGGGAACAGCGCAAACCGGTCCTTTGCCAATCCCCTCACGATCCCGGCCATTTCATGGGGGCGGGCGAAACGGTTGTCCAGCCCTTCTTCAAGAATCCTGTCCAACTGGTAATCCAGGGCAAACATGTGGGACAAAGACGGCGTGGAAGGGTACTGGTAATCCTTCTTCCTAACATAATTATATAAATCCAGCAAATCCAGGTACAAGCCTCTGCAAGGAACCTTTGCCGCCGCAGCCGCCGCCTTTTCGGAAAAGGAGCAGATTGCCATTCCGGGCGGAAGGCCAAGGCACTTCTGCGTGGATGTGATGCAGATGTCCACGCCCAGCGCATCGACTTCGATTCTGGTGCCCCCCAGTGAGCTTACCGCATCCATGCACCAAACCACTTCCGGATATTTCTTCATGACCTGTGCGATCTCCTCCACGGGATTCATCACGCCGGAAGAAGTTTCATTATGTGTGATGGTGATTACGTCGTATTTGCCCGTAGCAAGCGCTTCATCAACCATTTCAGGCGTTGTTGGTTTACCTGGCTCCGACGAAATCAGGTCAGCCGGTACTCCGTTGGAGGTGGCCATCTTGTACCACCTGTCTCCAAAGGAACCTACGGAAAATACCGCGGCACGCTTCGAAGTACAGGAACGTACAGCGCCTTCCATCAGACCGCTTCCCGATGATGTCGACAGCAGTATTTCATTTTCCGTATACATCAGTTTCCGCATTTTCTCTGAAATCCCGCGCTGTAGAGCGGACGCATCCTTTGTTCTGTGTCCGATCATCGGCGTAGCCATTTTTTGAAGAACATCCTCCCTGACCTCTACCGGCCCGGGAATAAAAAGTTTTTTATGCATATTTCCCCTCCCTGCAGCAGCTTGCCCTGCTGCCGTGCGATTAGCAGAATAAAGTCCCGGAGGCATCCAGCCCTATTCTACTTCGGTCTGGCTTACCTGTAAACAATCTAAAACAAAAGGCCAAATCCCGATTGAGACCTGACCTCTAAAAGCATGTGTTAATACATGTTAGATATGCTCTGTCCTTTTGCCTGAGAGATTATGGCTTTGTCAGCCTTGCCCCTTCGGCGCCGTCATGGTCTCTCCAGAGATCCGTCCTGACAAGGTCGCTCCCGCTTCCCTGCCAATCATCCGACTATATTCTGTTGCAACTCTCGTAAAAGTTAGATTTATTATAATGAATGAGTGGCCTAATGTCAAGCACCTTATCGTTTGTTTTTTAACAGGTTGTTTTTATTTTTATGCGATTACAAACCTCCGTATGGAACCGGTCAGCGGTGGTCATTGCACTGCGACACTGCCCTTGGGCTGTCCAGACTGCCCGATTTATTAAATCGATGCGGTCAAAGGCATTCAAATGCATTGACTTACCGAAATGCTTCATTTATAGTGAATATGACAGGATATGACAATGCAAAAGGAGCACCACTTTGAAGAATTCGGACGGTAACAGGTATCCTACGTATTTTTTGCTGTTGTATGCATTCATATATATGACCAATGCGGTTTATAATACCTTTATTCCCATTTACCTGAACAATAAGGGCTTTACGCAGACCGCTACGGGAACTTTACTCGCCCTCGGACCGCTGGTGGCCATAGCCGCCAACCCCATCTGGGGACTTGCAAGCGACAGGGCTTCTACAAAAAACAAAATATTGAAAATACTGATCCTATCCAGTGCCGCCGCAGTGATTCTCTACCCGCTATCCGACAGTTTTTTCTATCTCTGTACCGTTATTGCCCTGTTTACCTTCTTTCAGTCTGCCGTCGCCCCTTTAAGCGATGCGGTTACGCTGGAGCACCTGGAAGCTACCAGGTGGAAATTCGGCCCCATCCGTATGGCCGGAACCCTGGGCTATGCAGTTATGTCGGTAGTTGCAGGCATTATCATCAGGCAGGATACCGGCAGGATGTTCATCCTGTATTTCGTTGTGGCAATAATGGCTTTTTTCGCCGTATTCCGGCTACCTCCTGTAAAAGGGCATCAGTCAGGCGGCAACAAGGTCTCCATACTGAAATTACTTGAAAATCGTGAAATGCTGGCACTGATTGCTTTCCATTTCGTTATACAGGTGACTCTCGGCTTTTATTACAGCTTTTTCCCCATATATTACAAGCACCTGGGCGCAAGTACCGCATTGCTGGGATGGGTGATGTTTGTCTCGTCGGTCAGCGAGATCCCGTTCCTTCTTTTTGCAGATAAAATCATCAGGAAGATGGGTATTCAGGCGACCTTGATACTGTCTGCACTGATCATGGGTATACGGTGGATCCTGCTGCATTATGTGACCGATATCTATGCCATATTGGCTGTAAATGTGGCACACGGATTTTCTTTCATAGTCTTTGCCTATTGCCTTGCCACATACATCAACAGTAATGTACCCAGGGAGCTCAGGGCGTCCGGCCAGACCATGAATGCCTTGCTTTGCATGGGACTGGCGAGGATACTGGGCAGTATCCTCGGTGGCGTCAGCAGTGATGCCGTTGGCATCGGGCAGGTGTTCCTCTATACGTCCCTGATCAACATAGCCGCCTCGTCCGTCTTCTGCGCCGCAATCCTGCTTCGCAGTAAAAAGAAACAAGCCTTGTGTGAACCGGCAACCAAATAGTCCTAAGGAGACAGACGGGGCCAGACGGGGGGACGGTTCATCCGTCCGAGTTCTATGACAGCATCTTTTCTATTCTTGCTTTGGTGAGACCGGTAATTCTAACGAGTTGTCGTATTGAGCAGCCTTTTTTGTAGAGTGCATTTACGTATCCCCCTTGTTTTTCAGACGGTATTTTCAAAAACTGATTCATATTCTCCATACCGCTCAGTTCTTTCATTAGTTCAACTGCTTCCCTGTCAGTCCAACGCGTTTCAGGTTTAAGATCAATAAAAGTCTCATCTGTTGTTTCACATATAAACTTTCGTAGCTGTTCTGTATTGACGATTTCGTTTATCTCGCTGTTATCAATCAACGGATTACTCAAACCAAGATATCGGTAGCTACTCCATCGATAATCTTCCGGCCGTTCACATATTTTCGCTTTTACAGGGTTTTGGTATATATATCTTAATACGGCAATAAACTGGCTGTCATCCTTTATCGGCTCGCTTCTATACCGATCCTGGAACAGATGTCCGCTACGCTTATACTTCCAATTATACCAAAAGACGTACCTTGCACCGATACGTTTGAATATCAGTTCAAGCGGCTCCTTCACCTCTTTTATTAACAAATGGATATGGTTCCCCATCAGACAATATGCATACAATACAAAGCCGCTTACTGCCTTGCAATCTCTCAAACAATGAAGATATTTTTCGCAGTCCTCGTCGTCCTCAAATATTATCTGCCTGTTGATCCCGCGCAGCATGACATGGTATAT
>JAEZMC010000191.1 GCA_023435805.1 Bacillota bacterium
GGGCTTTGGCCCGGCAGCAGTTGGATACGTCGCTCCCTTCGCAGGGAGCGTGGATTGTAAGATCTGCCAGCGTTGTGGTTGTACAGAGGGCGAATGTCGCTCCCTTCATGGGGAGCGTGGATTGAAAGGGGTGGGGTGGGAGCGTGGATTGGTAGTAGACTGCTAATGTATCAAACATGTCATACCCGAAAGCACTTTTCCTGTGAGAACCTGCTGATTGATTATTTTTCCATCGAGCTTTTGAACATTTCAGACATGAATGTAATTATTACGTTTAATCAAAATGGAATAAAAAAGTAATTTTGTTATACTTTTGAGGTGCGTAATGAATTATGATGAAGCTGTAACAGGTCTTGAATTGAACGATACGGAAACCGAAGAAATGGAAAACAATAAAACGGAAGAAAATGCGGGTTTGGATACGAAAGCTTCGGGCAAACTTTGGTCCAGGAATTTCTTTTTACTATGGCAGGGACAGCTTGTTTCGGTGTTTGGCGATGCCGTATATGCGCTGGCTCTTGGCTTCTGGGTAATGGCAAAGACCGGCTCGACGGCGCTGATGGGGACACTGATGGCGGTATCCACGCTGCCAAGCCTACTGATTTCTCCATTTGCCGGTGTCATAGTCGACCGGGTTGATAGAAAAAAGCTGCTGATCGCAACAGATATTATACGAGGCCTGGCGGTCGTGTTGCTCGCGCTGGCGGCATATCGGAATTCTCTTCAAATATGGATGGTTTTTGTGGCCGGGATCATACTCAGCGTCGGAGGAGCTTTCTTTTCCCCTGCAGTCAGTTCTGCCATACCCGATTTGGTTTCTCAGTCAAAACTGGTCGGCGCAAACTCTGTCATGGGCATGCTTAATACAGGCTCCAATATAGTTGGCAGTTCATCCGGAGGATTTCTTCTAAAGATGCTGGGCGCACCGTTCCTGTTTCTATTTAATGGGCTGTCCTTTATAGTATCCACTATATTAATCGCTTTCATAAAGATACCTAAAATACAGCGCAAAACAGAACAGCATTTTCTTTCCGACATGAAAGAGGGCTATACTTTCATATGGCGTTTCAAAGCTTTGCGGTATTTACTGTTTATTTCATCAGGAGTAAATTTTCTTTTCTTCACGGCGATGGTTTTATTCCTTCCGCTTTTCCAGCAGTCGGCAAACCTGGGCGCGGAAAAGTATGGCGTTGTAATGGCTTTCATGTCTGGTGGTATGTTTATTTCCATGGCGGTTATTTCATTAATCAAAATCCCCTCCAATATCAGGATGGGCATTTTCATGACGGCTTCGCTGCTACTGGCAATCTTTTTTGCCGCTTTCGCCCTTGTCGGTGCATTCCCGATCATGTGCCTTTTCCTGTTCGGCGGCGGATTTTGTATGGCGATTGTAAACGTTTTTATCCATTCTACGATTCAGCTGACGGTTCCGCAGGAAATAAGGGGAAAGGTATTTTCGCTGATCACAACGGTATGCATGTCGCTGTCACCGTTTGCTATGGCGATCGGTGGTGCTTTGGGTGAAATTTTCCCGATCAGGTACGTAATATTTGCCTGCTTTACAGCGCTTTTACTGGGTTTTATCCCGTGCGCCTTTATTACGTCGCTCAGGAGATTTGTCAACTTCGATCCGGATAAGGAAACGCTGGAGGATATCATGTAGATTTGCCGCCAGATGTATATTGCAATATATCGTTTTGATTTCAGCAGATAGTTTTAAAAAGGGAGCTTGTTTTAAAGTCAACTTCTTTTTGTAGAGACAAGCTGATCATTTTTTGATAGACTTATTGCATATTATCAATGTCACTGGATCGGTAACGCAATATTTAAATCGCAGCCCACTCACAAAATACTTAATTGAACAGGAGGTATTTTTATGAAACTAGGTGTATTTGCCGTACTGCTAAGTAACAAAAGCCTGGAGGAAGCTCTGAAGTATTTGTCCGATGCGGGTGTGAAGGCCGTGGAACTGGGAACGGGAGGGTATCCCGGAGAAGCTCATGTAAAGCCTGAGGAGCTGCTGGCGGATGAGAGCAGAATAGCTGCGCTGCAGGAGCTTGTCAGGAAGTATGACATGGAAATCAGTGCGCTGAGCTGCCATGGCAATCCGGTGCATCCACAGAAGGAGATTGCCGAGGATTTTAATAAGGCTTTTGAAAATACCGTTCTTCTTGCGGAAAAGCTTGGCATATCAAGAGTAGTTACATTTTCCGGCTGCCCGGGCGATGCGCCGGGCGCGAAATACCCCAACTGGGTTACCTGCCCATGGCCTGACGATTTCATGAAAATACTGGACTACCAGTGGAATGAAGTGCTTATACCGTATTGGAAAAAGGCGGCGGCATTTGCCGGGTCTCACGGTGTGGACAAAATATGTCTGGAAATGCACCCCGGTTTCTGCGTGTACAATCCCGAAACGCTGCTGAAATTGAGGAGCGCTGTTGGCGATGCCATCGGAGCAAACTTCGACCCGAGCCATCTGTTCTGGCAGGGAATTGACCCGGTGGCTGCCATCCGCAAGCTGGGACCGGCTATTTACCATTTCCACGCGAAGGATACGAAGGTCGACCCTGCAAACACGTCTGTCAACGGTGTTCTGGATACAAAGCACTATGGAGATGAGATCAACAGATCCTGGATATTCCGCTCTGTCGGCTATGGACATGATGCGCAGGTGTGGAAGGATATCGTCAGCAATCTCCGGATGGTCGGTTATGACGATGTCATGAGCATTGAGCATGAAGACAGCCTGATGTCGGTGAACGAAGGCTTGATGAAAGCTGTTGCGTTCCTGAAGGATGTCATGGCCTTTGAAAGCAAGGGCGCCATGTGGTGGGCCTGAAGCTTGGTGGCCAAAATAGCGGCAGCATGAAGGAAATGACCGCAGGCTGGATAACTGTATGGAGGGTGATCGCATGAAGGATACCTTGAACGTGGGACTTATTGGTTATAAGTTTATGGGAAAGGCCCACAGCAATGCATTTAGAAAAATGAGCATGTTTTTCAATCCGTCGGTGAAACTGGCAATGAAGGCCATCTGTGGAAGAGAAGAGTCATGGGTGCGGGAATCCGCGGCGAAATTCGGGTGGGATTCCTATGAGACGTCGTGGGAGAAGCTGATTGCCAGAAAGGACATTGATCTGATAGACATAACGGCACCGAGCAATGTACATAAGGAAATAGCATTAAAAGCTGCGGAGGCAGGAAAACACATCTTCTGTGAAAAGCCCCTTGCCCTGAGTCTGAGTGATGCGAGAGAAATGCTGGCGGCTGCTGAAAAATACAAGGTAAAACATCAGATAGGCTTCAATTACCGTTTTGCACCGGCCGTACAAATGGCGAAAAAACTGATCGATGAGGGTAAGCTGGGGAAAATATATCACTTCAGAGGATTGTATCTGCAGGATTGGATCGTAGATCCCGAATTTCCGCTGGTCTGGAGGCTAGATAAAGATGTTGCGGGTTCCGGGTCCCTTGGCGATCTGGGGGCGCACATCATCGATATAGCCAGGTTCCTTGCAGGTGAGTTTGACAGGGTCATGGGAATCAGCAAAACCTTTATCGAGGAAAGGCCCGTTGTGGGGAAGATGACCGGCTTGAGCGGAAAGGCGCAGACCAGCGCGCCCAAAGGGAAGGTCACCGTAGACGACGCCACACTGTTCCTTGCGGAGTTTAAAAACGGCGCCCTCGGATCGTTTGAAGCGACAAGGTTTGCGCAGGGGCATAAAAATGCCATGTCATTTGAGATAAACGGAAGCAAGGGCAGCTTACGGTTCGAATTTGAAAGGATGAATGAGCTGCAATATTATTCTTCAGAGGATGAATCGGGTACCCAGGGCTTCAGGATCATCCAGTGCACGGAGGGGGTTCACCCGTATGCCGGCGCATGGTGGCCGGTGGGACATGTGATAGGGTATGAGCATACCTTTGTACATGAGCTTTACGAATTTGTTGAGGCGATTGCCCATGACAAGCCGGCCTGGCCGGACTTCAATGACGGAGTCAAGTGCTCGCAGGTGCTGGAGGCAGTTGAATTATCCGTAAAAACCGGCGGATGGGTAGCGACGGATTCTCTATAAAGAACAATAAAATACATGCTATAAGAAAGGCTGCATAAGGGCAGCCTTTTTTATGAACCTAATTCATCAATTGTTTTCGATTTGTTCACATTTTAAATGTTGTTGCAGCAATTTGTAAATGATATGATAATGTTGATAAATCAGGAGGTTGGTGTATCATGACAGGCAAAACAAGAATACTGGTTGTTGATGACGACGTAAATATATGTGAGCTGATCCGGCTGTACCTTGAGAAGGAAGGCTATGATGTACAGACGGTGTATAACGGCAGGAGCGGGATTGAAGCTTTTGGCGAATATACGCCCAGTATCGTCATCCTGGACATTATGCTTCCGGGTATCGACGGCTGGCAGGTTTGCCGGGAACTGAGGAAGGTGAGCAACATCCCGATCATCATGCTGACTGCAAAGGGTGAAACCTTCGACAAGGTGCTGGGACTTGAGCTGGGCGCGGACGATTATATGGTCAAGCCCTTTGAGCCCAAGGAGCTGGTCGCCAGGGTCAAGGCTGTGCTCAGGAGATATGAGCGAAAGGACTTTGACGTAAAGGAAATCGTATTTCCCAATCTGGTTATCAACCATACGAATTATGTGGTTAAACTGAACGGCAAGGATCTCGAGATGCCGCCGAAGGAGCTTGAACTGCTGTATTTTCTTGCCTCCAACCCCAACAAGGTCTTTACCAGGGAGCAGTTGCTGGAGCATGTTTGGGGCTTTGATTTTTACGGGGATTCCAGGACGGTGGATGTTCATGTGAAAAGGCTCCGTGAAAAGATCGACCTGCCCAATCAGGTATGGCAGCTGAAAACGGTCTGGGGCGTCGGATACAAGTTCGAGGTAAAATAATGTTTAAGACGATTTTCAGCAAGCTGATTACGATATTTGTGCTGATTCTGGTGATTGCCTTTTCCATTTCCGGCGTTATGCTCAACCTGTTTCTGGACGAATATTTTACAGATGAAAAGGCCAGCACGCTGGAGACCGGAAGCACCTGGGTCAACCTGGTTTTCAGCAATTACGTGGAAAATGTGCAAGTTTCCAGAGAGAAGGCCGACAAGTACCTGGACGACTGGCTGGACCGTTATGAGAGCTTTACAGGCTCAATGATCTGGATTGTGGACAGCAAAGGGTATCTGATACGCTCGAGCTATACCTTGCCGCAAGCCATAGTTGATAAATATACCGATGACTCCGGCTACATCAAGGTTCCTGAAAGCAAGCAGTTTTCGAAGCTGATTTCCGAAGAAACAACCGTCAGGGAGGTAGGGGACTTTTACGGTTTTTTCAAGGATCCTGTATTTGCCAAGCTCGGGCTGGGAGATTTGTGGCTGACGGTGGGCACTTCATACAAATATGAGGACTCGGGCGGCAACGACGTCATGATCATAGTCTACATGCATGCCCCGGTGCCGAAGGTGAAGGAAGCGCGTGATGAAGTCATCCGGTACTTTCTGAGTTCGGTGGCGGTGGCCATTGCCATTGCAATTCTTTTGATCTATATCTTTTCTTTAAGGCTTTCTCGCCCGCTCAAGCAAATTAAAAACGCGGCTGCCAAAATCTCCAACGGAGAATTTGAAAAACGGGTGGATATACGCTCCAAGGACGAAATAGGAGAGCTGGCAAAAACCTTCAACCAGATGGCGACGGCGCTGCAGAACCTTGAAGAGATGCGCAGGGAGTTTATCGCCAATGTATCACATGAGCTAAGAACGCCCATGACCTCCATCCGAGGCTTTGTTGAGGGCATTCTGGACGGCACGATTCCGCCGGAGCGGCAGAACCGTTACCTCACCATCGTCAGGGATGAAACGAACCGTCTGAACCGCCTTGTCAACGACCTGCTGGATCTGGCAAAAATGGAGGCCGGTGAAATGCCTCTGACCATGATACCGCTGGATATCAACGAACTGGTCAGGAAGTGCGTTATCAAGCTGGAAACGCTGCTGCTGGAAAAGGGCCTGTTGGTCGATGCCGATTTCGAGGAGGAGGAAATGCTGGTAAAAGCCGATGCCGACGCTATAGAGAGGGTATTGTACAACCTGATGCACAACGCCATCAAATTCACCCCTTCCGGCGGGACTATCCGGGTGACGACCCGTTATCAGAAGGGTCGGGTAGAAGTGACGGTAAAGGACAACGGAATCGGTATCGATGAGAACGAGCTGGATATGATCTGGGACCGTTTTTACAAGTCCGACAAATCGCGGGGAAGGGATAAAACAAGCACCGGGCTGGGTCTTGCCATTGTAAGGAACATCATACATGAGCACGGGCAGAAGGTATGGGCTGAAAGTAAGGCGGGAGAAGGCGCAAGCTTTATATTCACACTGGATCGTGCTTTTGAGGATGAGGCTGCTCAGCAGGCAAATACGAAACATGTTGAATAAATTTCAGTATTTGTGCGTAATGTTAACAAATTATTCATAGTTTTTTCAAAATGGCAATTTACAATAGAGAGTGAAAATACAAAAGCAAGCGATGTTTTAATAAATAAAGGAGGTTTCGCATATGGACGAATTTGATGTGAATAACAAGAACAGAATGGATAGTGAAAACAATGAAAATACTTCTGATACGATACAATTCTCCGGAACGGAAAACAGCGGGTTGAACGGTGATACCGGGGCGTCTGCGGACAATATTTCCGGGTATGAAGCGTCAAATTCCGTAACCGAACCGGCAAGCCGGATTGATATGCAGCCCGAGCATGAGTCGGTAATGGAAAGCCAGGCTGAGCTGAAGCATGATCCTGCTGCAGAGCCGGTCAGCCATGCTGAGCTGCAGGCTGCACCTGCCACCGAACAGTACGGTTATTCGGACAATGCCGGGCAGGCGGCTTACAACAATCAGCAGCCGAAATCTCAGGTGTATTATACGGAGAACATAAAGAAAACCAAGGCAAAGAAACCGGGAATGGGACCGCTGGTCCTGGTGGCCTTACTCAGCTCCATCCTGGGCGGTGCCATCGTATTTGCGGCAATGCTGTTTTTATCACCTGTCATACAGCCGGCTGTCAACAATATACTGGGTATTACCGAAAATACGGATGTAGCTGCGTCTGGAAACAACGGCATTTATAAAAAGGTGGAGATCACAAAGTCATCCACACCGGTTGAAGCTATTTCCGAAAAAGTCAGCCCTTCCATCGTAGGCATACAGGTTACTGCCAAGTCCCAGAGCAGCGGCTTCTTCTTTGACTTCGGACAGGACGGCGTAGGAGAGGGGTCCGGGATCATCATCAGAGAAGACGGCTACATCCTGACCAATAACCATGTTATAGAGAGTGCGCTGCAGTCAAACTCAAACAAAATGACGGAAGGTTCTAAAATTGAAGTCATACTGCCGAGTGACACCGCGAAACGTTATGAGGCTAAAGTGATCGGTAGGGACAGCAAGACCGACATTGCAGTTTTGAAGATCGAAGCCACCAATTTGCCTACTGCGGAGCTGGGTGATTCCGACAAGGTGAAGTCCGGCGAGCTGGCCGTTGCCATAGGCAACCCGGGCGGAATAAACTACATGGGTTCTGTTACGGCCGGCATTATCAGCGGCATCAACAGGTCCATACAAATGGAAAACGGGCAGGAACTGAAGCTGATTCAGACCGACGCGGCCATCAACCCCGGGAACAGCGGCGGTGCTCTGGTCAATTCGGAGGGGCAGGTAATCGGTGTCAACACGGTCAAGATTGCAGCAACGGGTTATGAAGGCCTTGGCTTTGCAATACCGATTAATGATGCCAACAACATTGCCACCAGCCTGATCGATTACAAGTACGTGAAAGGCAGACCATATCTGGGAGTATCCATTGACCAGAGATTTGACGAGGAAGTGGCAAAACAGTACAATGTGCCCGCAGGCTTGCTTGTATATGAAGTATTGCCGCTGAGCTCGGCATACAAGGCAGAGGTCAAGGCTGGTGACATCATTACAAAGTTTGATGGCAAGGAAGTGAAGGTCTTTAAGGATCTGGAGGATCAGAAGAACAAGCATAAACCGGGCGATAAGGTCACCATCGAGGTATACAGGGATGGAAAGACCCTGACACTGACAGCGGTCCTGGATGAAGAGAAGAATACCGACTAAAATTTCATTATAATACACCCTCATACTGATACATGAAAAAGCAGCCATATGGCTGATTTTTCATGTATGATTCAATCATCTTCCGAAATCGCTCCGGAGGAGCGCACCGACGAGATGTTCGGCGCTGCCCGCGGTACCCGCCTTGATTAACCTAGGAAGTAATATATTGGAATTATATAAAGTATATGGTAAAATGAGATGGTACACTAGTATAATATTTGCGTGTCATCTGTTGTTCCCAACTCATTTTTTAATCAGGTGGAGGGCTGTTTCGTGTATAAGCTCGTACTGGTCGATGATGAAAGCGATGTCAGAGAAGGAATACTACAGGAAATTGAATGGGCAGCCTATGGCTTTGAAGTCGTTGGAACAGCCGAAAATGGGAAGGAAGCCTATGAACTCGTTGAAAGGCTTATCCCGGATATTGTTGTTACAGATATAAAAATGCCTTTTATGGATGGTCTTGCTT
>JAEZMC010000235.1 GCA_023435805.1 Bacillota bacterium
ACATGCTGCAGCAGGACTTCTTAGAATGGAGGAAATGTATTGGAAAAAATGAACTTGACGATGCTGACAGATTTTTATGAACTCACGATGGGAAACGGATACCTTCAAAATGGGTTGAAGAATAAAACTGCCTATTTCGACATGTTTTTCAGAAAAATACCCGATCAAGGCGGCTTTGCCATCATGGCGGGTATTGAGCAGTTTATCGGATATCTGAAGCAGCTTCGCTTTACCGAGCGGGATATCGCCTATCTGAGAAGCAAAGAGCTTTTTTCGGAGGATTTCCTTGAATACCTGTTCAACTTCAGGTTTTCGTGTGATGTGTGGGCAATACCGGAAGGAACGCCGATATTCCCCAATGAACCCATTGTTATAGTCAAGGGACCTGTAATTGAGGCGCAATTTGTTGAGACCATGCTGTTGCTTTCGGTTAACCATCAAAGCCTGATTGCTACCAAGGCGAACAGAATTGTTCGCGCAGCCCAAGGAAGGCCTGTCATGGAATTTGGGTCCAGAAGGGCGCAGGGATATGACGGCGCCATAAACGGAGCCAGGGCGTCCTATATCGGCGGTTGTTCGGGGACGGCATGCACGATTTCCGACCGGGATTTCGGCATACCGGCGCTCGGTACCATGGCACACAGCTGGATTCAGCTGTTCCCGACGGAGCTTGAAGCCTTTAAGGCATATGCCAGAATATATCCCGACAGCTGTACGCTGCTGGTGGACACATATAATGTCTTGAAATCAGGCATACCGAATGCAATCCGGACGTTCAGAGAAGAAATTCTGCCGCGTGGCTTCAGGCCAAAGGGCATCCGAATTGACAGCGGCGATATAACATACCTGTCCAGGGAGGCAAGAAAAATGTTGGATGCCGCAGGCTTTGAGGACTGCGGCATTGTGGCGTCCAACTCGCTGGATGAATACATCATAAGGGATTTACTGAACCAGGGTGCCAAAATCGACTCGTTCGGGGTTGGAGAAAGATTGATCACTTCAAGATCCGAGCCCGTTTTCGGCGGAGTATACAAGCTGAGTGCCATTGAGGAAAATGGTACCATACTTCCGAAAATCAAGCTGAGTGAAAATGTGGGGAAAATCACCAATCCCGGATATAAGCAGGTATGGCGGTTATTTGACAGGGACAGCGGCAAAGCCATAGCTGATGTAATCACGCTGCATGACGAGAGTATTGATGACACCCGGCCCTATGTAATATTTGACCCGGAATTCACCTGGAAGAGAAAGACTGTGACAAATTTCCGTGCACAAAAGCTTCTCGTAAAAATTTTTGAAAACGGCAATTGTATTTATGAGAGTCCTGCATTGAATGAAATCAGGAATTATTGCAGGGAACAGGTCGATCTGCTCTGGGATGAGGTGAAGCGTTTTGAGAATCCCCATGAATATTACGTAGACCTTTCGAAACCCTTATGGGACTTAAAGGAAAGACTGCTTTACGAATATACGATTAAATAGATATCGTTTGTTGCATACGGAAAGATGCAGTCTATTGAAAGTCATTATACTTAACACATATCGGCAACAGCAAGACGGCATGACCGGGATGGTTAAATAGGCACTATACTGCAATGGAGAAAGGAGAAGTCAACGGCATGAAATCTTATCGAAAAGAACTGGTATTTAATATTCCGGCTCGCAGGGCTTATGTCAACATTACATCGCAGGTACAAAAGTGCATTGATGAGAGCGGCGTAAAGGAAGGGCTTGTTCTGGTTAATGCCATGAACATCACTGCGAGTGTTTTTGTTAATGATGATGAATCGGGACTGCATCAGGATTTTGAAAAATGGCTGGAAACGCTTGCGCCGGAAAAACCGTACGGGCAATACCGCCATAATGGCTATGAGGATAATGCGGATGCTCACCTGAAGCGGCAGATCATGGGCCGGGAGGTGGTTGCTGCCATTACAGGGGGCGAGCTTGATTTTGGTACCTGGGAGCAGATTTTTTACGGGGAATATGACGGAAGACGGCAAAAAAAAGTACTCGTAAAAATCATAGGCGAATGAAGCACGTTGATGGATATAGACGGGGAGGGGGAGGAATATGCTGGATTTCAATGATTACGGGACGCTTGTGGATACCTTCCATGAGAGATTGACTCATGTTTCGGAGGAACAGGCAAGCATTAAATTATCGGAAGAGAAGTGGACTCTCAAGGAAATAATAGGACATCTGATCGATTCCGCATCCAATAACCATCAGAGGTTTGTCAGACTGCAATTTGGCGATCTGCGGGGTTTCCCGGCTTATGACGGTGAACAGTGGGTGAAGATCCAGCAATATAACCGCCTGGATTGGGACAGACTCATCTTGCTGTGGCACAGCTACAACCTGCTGGTGCTGCATGTCATCCGACATACTGAAAACAGCGCGCTATCGAATGTTTGGGAAAAGGATGATGTAGCCATACCTTTGGGAGAATTGATAGTTGACTACTATCGACACATGAAAGTTCATATAGAGCAATTCGAGAGCAGGCTACGGGAGGGTCAGGATATTGGGCACATTGGTTAAAACGAAATCAGATGTTTTTCTGCTCAGAGCTGCCGAGGAAAAAGACGTCCCTCTTATTTTAGATTTTATTAAGGAGCTGGCGGCATATGAAAATCTGTTGGATGAAGTGACCGCTACGGAAGACATTCTGATGGATTCGCTTTTTGTACGCAGGAAAGCGGAAGTGATAATAGGAGAATACGAAAACCGGCCCGTAGGGTTTGCACTATTCTTTCACAATTTCTCCACCTTTCTTGGCAAACCGGGGATTTACCTGGAGGATCTGTACGTAACACCGGATATGAGGGGAAAGGGACTGGGCAAGATCATGCTGTCATTCCTGGCCAGGCTGGCTTTGGAGAGGGATTGCGGCAGGCTGGAATGGTGGTGTCTGGACTGGAACGAGCCATCCGTCGAATTTTACAAGCATCTTGGTGCCAGGGCAATGGACGAGTTCACAGTATATAGAGTATGCGGCAAGGCACTGGCCGATCTGGCCGGCGAATTTCAACCGGAATAGGGAGACACTTCACATATAGTGCTTCCTATCCTATACAAAAAAGTAAAGGGGCGATGTCTGTTGATGAATACCAAACTGATTAAACTCACCAATAATATCTACTATTCCGAGGCGGATCACAGTATAGACCAGCCGATTATTGCTGCAATAGTAGGAGCAAACAAAACGCTCATGATTGACGCAGGCGTTTCCAGAGAGTATGCATTATCATTCAGGGATGCAGTAAAGCATATTACCGGAAGGGATATTGATTATGTCGTGCTGACTCATTGGCACTGGGATCATGTTTTCGGATTTTCTTCCCTTGAAATGGGTTCCTTTGGTCAAATGAACATTGCGGCTCATTTGAATCGTATGAAGGGTTATACATGGGAAGATGAAGCACTTTACGAGAGGGTCAGATCCGGAGAGGAGATAGAGTTTTGCGCCGGAAATATTC
The DNA here is from genome assembly GCA_023435805.1 of Bacillota bacterium. Lineage (GTDB taxonomy): Bacteria > Bacillota > Clostridia > Acetivibrionales > DTU013 > JAEZMC01. Next base: position 3,483 of record JAEZMC010000235.1, read on the forward strand.
AAAAGGTATATGGAGAAAATAGGGATATTTCTATCAAGCTACCGGAGATCTATTTCGATAACCGGTTGGATATAGATCTTGGCGGAATAACATGTGAACTTCACCATATTCCTACAGACCATACCGACGATATGACAGCTGTATTTGTAAAGGAAAGAAAAGTGCTGTTTCTGAGCGATGCATTAGGACCGCAGTTTTATGCGGACAAACCCTACTACAAGAGTAAAACGGTAAAAAAGCTTATGGAAGTCATAAAGAGCTTCGATGCAGAATGGTTTGTGGTATCACATGATTGTCCAAGGCGACTTGAGGAATTCTTGGAAAATACTGAAATACTTGAGGCCACTGCCATGCTCATACTGGATGGAGTGAATGACAAGCACCGCTTAATAGATAGGTTAAGGCAAATGATGGGGGACAGACTTTTAAATGATGATGAAGAGGTAGTACAGTTGTTTTTAAATGGAGATCAGGCGTCTGTGTAATAGCGAATACCACAACAAAACTATTTGCGCCATCATTGAGAAATAGTTTGGAACACTTTGCCATATTTATCAAAATGGAGGTTAGGTTTATGTTGATCGAGGCTGGAAGCAAATTGATTATGACGGGCGATTCCGTTACGGATTGCGATCGTGGACGTCCTGTCGGTGAGGGACTTTTCGGGGCAATAGGCAACGGTTACGTTAATTTAGTTCAAGCAAATTTATTCTCAAAATACCCTGAAAAAAGGATTCGTGTCGTTAATATGGGCGCATCGGGAAATACTGTAAAAGACCTGAAGGATCGCTGGGAAACTGACATTCTTGACCAAAAACCAGATTGGTTGTCCATTATGATAGGTATCAATGATGTATGGCGTCAATTCGATTCTCCGCTGGAAACAGAAAAACATGTTTATCTTGAGGAGTACACACAAACCCTTGATGAGCTTGTGCGAACTACAATGCCCAAGCTAAAAGGACTGGTGCTCTTGACTCCCTATTATATCGAACCCAACAAAAATGATGCGATGCGAGCTGCAATGGATATCTACGGAGCAGCCGTCAAATCGATTTCACAAAAGTACCATACCCATTTTGTTGATACTCAGGCTGCTTTTAATAAAATATTGGCACATTACCACCCGAATTTACTCTGCTGGGATCGCGTACACCCGAATCAAATCGGTCATATGATTCTTGCACAGGCATTTCTAAACGCAGTGGAGTTCTAAATGACATAAGTGGATGAATGTCAATATTTCAGGCGGAAATGGGGTGTTAAATTGGATGAAAAAGTGAGATTGATAAACTACGATGAACTGGATAAGCTGCTTTTACTCTACCGTTATTTAAATCCTGAAGACCCCGACATAAGCGGAAAGGATGAGACAACTGCTTTATGGGAGAAAATTTTCAATGATCCTCATCAGCACGTATTTGTAATTGAAGAGGATGGCCAAATAGTGGCATCCTGTACCCTTGTAACCGTCAATAATCTGACAAGAGGCGGCAGCCCCTATGGTTTAGTTGAAAACGTTGTGACACATGGTAATTACAGAAAAAGGGGATATGGCAAAGCTGTGCTGAAAAAGGCGGTAGAAGCTGCCAGGAGTATAGGCTGTTACAAGGTTATGCTGTTAACCGGAAGAAAAGACGAAGGCACTTTAACATTTTACGAAAATGCCGGATTTACTCGCGGAATGAAAACCGGATTCTGCATAAAGTTTTAGGTTTATTATTTGTGTTCCAATGGAATGGACACATACTGGATGAAACCCTCGCACGTCCCCAGGCACCTGGAACGGTACGCGTGCATTAAAAAGCTGAATATCTATTTTACATGGAGGAAGAGTAATGGAAGACCGAATATTATACATATCCGATCTGGATGGAACATTACTGAACCAGGACAAGGAGGTTAGTAAATATACTAATGCGGTCATTAACGCATTTATTGAAAGAGGGGGGCATTTTTCCGTAGCTACAGCCAGAACTGCGGCATCTGCCAGTAAAATACTTTCTGGAGTGCGTATCAATGTACCTGCAGTTTTAATGAATGGGGCAGTCATATATGATTTTCAGCAAGAACGATATATTAAAACCGAAATAATTTCGACAGAGACTTCGCACCATATACTTGATATTCTAAAGACACACGGTACAACAGGCTTTATGTACTCCATTTGCGGAGAAGGCCTGATTACTTATTATGAAAACCTGGATGCCAAAGCGTTAAAGGACTTTCATGATGAGCGGGTACGGAAATATTATAAAACATTTGAACAAGTATGCAGCTTTAAAGATAAGTTGGGTAGGGACAGTGTCATCTATTTCACGTTAATTGATGAGTATGAGAATTTGTTGGGTGTGCAAAATAGCTTAAAAGCGCATTTAGATATAGATTTTATCCTTTATAGGGATATTTATGAAGAAAAATTATGGAACCTGGAGATTTTCAATGCAAATGCATCAAAATATAATGCCGTCATGTATTTGCGTGAACAGGGGGAATACTCGCATGTCGTAGGATTCGGCGATAATTATAATGATATCCAATTATCAAAAGCGTGCGATGAATTTTATGCGGTTTCCAATTCTGTAAATGAACTTAAAAGCCTCGCAACAGCTGTAATCGGAAGCAATACTGCTGACGGCGTCGCAGCGTATCTGGCTCAGAGGGAATCCATAGATCTGCATAAGTAAGAGCGGACGCCGCATGGAAATAGCATAAATTGAGAAACGTCCCCTCTGGCTGCCTGCGATGAATGGTATAATAAAAAGGAGTGTATGAAGATGATCGAATTTCCGGAATCCGTAACGCTGGCAAATCAGTTTAATGATACCATCCGCGGCAAGCGCATTACAAATGTGACTGCGGCGCAAACTCCGCACAAGTTTGCGTGGTATCATGGCGACCCGCAAAAGTACCATGAGCTTCTATCCGGTAAAAGGATTGTCCAGGCTAACGGAATCGGCTCAATGGTGGAAATACTGGCGGAGGATGCGGTTATCCTGTTCGGAGATGGTGTCGGACTCCGATATCATCAGGGAAATGAAGAGCGGCCGCAGAAACATCAACTGCTTATAGAGTTTGAGGATATGTCCGCCATAAGCGCTGTAGTCCAGATGTATGGCGGTCTGATGTGTTTTCGCCAGGGTGAGCTGGATAATAAGTATTACAAGGTTGCGAAGGAAAAACCTTCACCTCTCTCAGACCGGTTCGACATTTCTTACTTCAGGGACATGCTTTCCGTGCCTGGAGTAACCAAATTGAGCGCCAAGGCATTCCTCGCCACGGAACAGCGCATACCCGGGTTGGGCAACGGCGTGCTGCAGGACATCCTGTTCAAGGCGCAGCTCCATCCTAAAAAAAAGATGGGAACACTTACCGAGCCTGAGACAATGAGGCTATTCAAATCTGTGAAGGAGACCCTTGCCGAGATGACCTTCAAGGGTGGAAGAGATACGGAGAAGGATTTGTTCGGCTGTACAGGCGGTTATGTTACCTGCCTTAGTAAGAACACCCTGAAAAAGCCTTGTGCTGTCTGCGGCTCCGCAATCAGGAAGGAGAGCTACATGGGAGGAAGCATCTA
>JAEZMC010000256.1 GCA_023435805.1 Bacillota bacterium
GGCCCTGGAGGAACTCCGGGCGGAGGGTCTGAAGGAAATCCTGGCCCTTGAAACGCGGAAAAGCCTGGCTCCATTCCTGGCAGCCCGTCGGGAGTCATAAACGGCATCCCCTGGAAGGGACCGGACATTTCGCCGCCCATGTCACCAAAGAACCACTGCGGCTGACGTACAATAATATATTCCTGCATCATTTACCCACTCCTCTGCATCTCTGATAATATTCTATGCAATCCGCAATGAAAGGTTACATAAAAACTTAACATTGATTATGCAAAGTACAAAACAGTGCCTGGGATTTTAACCGGGCATTTCCCTGTCCGGCAAAATTTTAAAAATGTTGTTGAAGCATGCTATAATTCATGTTAATATGTGTATTGCATTAAAAAAAAGAAAGCTTTTGGTGAAAAATGAGTAATAAATTTGGAAATGATTTAACAACCGGCAGCATACCAAAACACCTTTTGAATTTTTCAATACCGCTGCTGATAGGAAACCTGCTGCAGTCTGGTTACAGCATAATAAACACCATATGGCTCGGTAATATGGTTGGGGCCGATGCCGTGGGCGCCTCCCAGGTCAGCTTTCCCATCCAGTTCCTGCTTATCGCGCTGTCCACGGGAGCCACACTGGCAACTACCATTTTGGTATCGCAGTATTATGGAGCCGGTGATCATGAAATGGTTGAGAGGGTGGTCAACAATTCGTTCAGTATTGCATTAATATTTGGCGCATTTTTGACTATTGCCGGCCTTCTTTCATGTGATACGATTCTTCGGTTAATGGATACGCCGGAAGAAATTTTCCCTATGGCCTCAAGTTACCTTAAAATCACACTCGCCGGGTTCATATTCATTTTTTTGATCAATCTGATTACCTCCATACTGAGGGGAATCGGCGATACCAGAACACCCTTGATTTTCATGGCGATAGGTCTTCTCATCAACGCTCTGCTGGATCCGTTCCTGATCATAGGGATCGGCCCGTTTCCCAGGCTAGGCTTGAACGGAGCAGCTTATGCATCGCTTATTGCTCAGGCTATCGGATTTGTCATCATGCTGGTATATTTAAACCGCAAGAAGCATTTTATCAGCATTAATCTAAAAAAGCTCACATTGGAAAAGAAATTGATCGGTCAAATCGTCAAGATCGGCTTTCCCTCCATGATCCAGCAATCGCTGGTCTCTGTAGGGGCCGCATTCATCACCGGCTTTGTGAATCATTTCGGAGCCGTTGCCACAGCGGCGTTCGGAGCGGCCGGAAGGATCGAAACCATCGTATTTTTCCCTGCCATGTCCTTCAGCATGGCAGCATCGGCATTGACCGGTCAGAACCTTGGTGCCGGGAGACCTGAAAGAGTTAAAGAGGTATTCAAATGGGGTATTATCATGACCTCCGCGGTGACATTGGTTCTATCCGTATTGATCATCGCCATTCCGAGAGTACTGCTGAGCATGTTCATACAAAAACCCGACGTGCTCGATATCGGAGTAGGCTACCTTAGAACGCTGGGCTTTGCATATATTTTCTTCGCCATCATGTTCGTATCCAATGGCATCATCAATGGAGCCGGAAAAACGGTTATGACCATGGCCTTCACCCTCGTTTCGCTATGGGCGGTCAGAGTCCCGCTGGCCGCGCTTTTATCACGCACCGAACTCGGTATAAGAGGCATCTGGATTGCCATCGATATCGGTTTTGCGGTTGGAATGGCCGTCAGCTTGATCTATTACTTCTTTGGGAAATGGAGAAATGTAACGGTTCATGAAGGACCGGTTATAGGGGGAGAGGAGCTTGCCTGACCGGCCGGCTCCTCCCTTTTGTAAAATATCCGTATCAAGACTGGCAGGCTGCCTTATCCGTTTACTCCGGCAGAATGACCAGTGAGTCCTTCCCGGCATCCACCACTACCTTCGAGCCTTCCTTTACCAGTCCTTTAATAATCATTCTGCCAAGCTCTGTTTCAAGCTCCTTCTGAAGATACCTTTTAACGGGCCTTGCCCCATATTCGGGAGAATAAGCGGTTTCAGCCACAAATTCCTTGGCGCCGTCGGTCCCTGTCAGCGTGATGTTCCTGTCGTTCAGACGTTTCGCAATGTCCTCCAGTGACAATTCGATAATCCTGACGATCTGTTTCTTTTCGAGCGGCCTGAACATGACAATTTCATCTATCCGGTTCAGGAACTCAGGCTTGAAGCTGCGCCTCAATTCCCCCATAATGGTTTCCCTAAGCTTTTCGGTATCGGTGTTTCCGCTCCTGATACCCTCCAGAAGGAAGTGGCTTCCCAGGTTGGACGTCATGATGATCACCGTATCCTTGAAGTTTACCGTCCTTCCCTGGCTGTCTGTCAGCCTGCCGTCATCCAGCAGCTGCAGCAGCACATTGAATACTTCGGGGTGTGCCTTTTCAATTTCATCAAACAAAATCACGCAATATGGCTTTCTCCTTACGGCTTCCGTCAGCTGTCCGCCCTCTTCATACCCGACATAACCCGGCGGTGCGCCGATCAGCCTTGCCACGGTGTGTTTCTCCTGATATTCGGACATATCGATACGCACCATGTTCTCTTCAC
>JAEZMC010000369.1 GCA_023435805.1 Bacillota bacterium
AATCTGATGTGCATGCGCTCAGAAAAGGCGTTGTCTATCTGATCTGCAGCAACGGACTTACTGAAGCGGTGAGCGAGGATGCGATCTATGACTTGCTTGCATCGGGCATGGACCCGGATGAAACTGCGAGCAGACTTGTAGAAGAAGCTGTGAAGAATGAAGGGGAAGACAATATAACCGCCATGGTCATCAAAGTAGAAGGTGCCAATGAGGCGGTAAGTTCACAGCTGGGACCCAGAGTCACCCAGTTGAGATCAGCCAGATCAAGAAAGGCGGTAACCGGAGCGGGAAAAGCAAGTGTATCCTCTCACAGCAGCCCGGTTGATATTGGCAGGGTGGTATCCATGGCAGTACTTATACTACTGATCGCAGGCGTATTGTTCGGAGGTTTCAAGCTCTGGAGCAAGCTGAGGCCGATGGATGCGAAGGATACTTCCGGGCAGCAGGAAACACAGACAACTGAAACGGATACCAATTGGACGGAACCAACCGATGACACGGATGACAATGCGCTGCCAGGAGGAGACGGCAGTGTCACCGGCGGTGCGGTGAATGCCGGAGCGGACGGGAATAGCGGAGACAATACGCCGGACAATGACCTGGTAGGGCCGGAGGGTACGACCTATACTGTCAAACCCGGAGATATGCTAATGAAAATCAGCAAGAAGTTTTATGGAGATGAGAATAAATATAAACTGATCATGGATGCCAACGGCATAACCGACCCGAATAAAATAGCGGTGGGAGACGAACTGAAAATACCTCCGCTGGAATAACGGACGATCAATATAGAGATGCACGGGAACTAAAATTCCTTGTGCATCTTTTTAAATTCCATGGGTGTCATTCCTTCATACTGTCTGAATACGGAACAAAAATAGCTGGTGTCGTTAAACCCCGTAATGGCTGTCACTTCTTTCAGAGCAGGATTGCCCGGACCCACCAGCATTTCTTTTGCCTTCTTAAGCCTGAACCGGGTGAGATACTCAAAGGGCCGCATGTTGAAGCATTGTCTGAACAACCGGCACAGATGCTGGGGAGTAACGCCTGTAACCTCCGCCAATTCATTTAATGATACGGCATTGCCATAATGACCTTCTATATATGCAAGCAGGGGTTGAAGCCGTTGATATCCGCCATGACGTGTTTTTTGCGTCTCATCGCCGATGAGGCTTTTCAGCTCGAGCAAAAATCGGTATAGCATGTGGGAGGCCTCATAGCTCCCCGACGGACGGGCGGAATCAGCTGCGGCATGGACATAGCCATGAAGCTGGTGCAATCTTTCCATGCCGGAGATCCGAAAAACTTCATACCTGCCGAGCCCGGCCAGCTGCAGCAATTCCTGCACCGCAAATCCGTCAAAAGTGACCCACCAGGTGGTCCACGGCTCCAATTCCGGGAAATACTCATGTGGTATATCCGGACGAAAGAAAAAACCCATGTTTTCCGCTATGTCAAAAGTCCTTCCATCAATTTTCAGTCTGCCTCTTCCCGAGGTGCAGTACAGGAAATGGAAGTCGGGGTAACCTTCCGGCCTCTGTATATGGTATTGATTTTCATTGGCTCCGATACTCGTTATATAACACGGAAGCTTCTGTTCCTCATCCGTTACAATCGGGAAAATCATTTTTCTCATTCTGCAACCCCCTGGTCATATATCCGGATACATATCTGCGGAATAAGACAGCGTACGCTTTGTTGTATTCCTGCTTAAAATATTATTATAATGAAATGGACAGATGTTGGCAAGGCTGACGCCGTATGGTTCAGTCTGTGTTAATATACTTATATGCCGGAGCCCAGCTGGGTGCCGAGCTGCAAAAGCTCGGGGACAGGATACTGGATTCCCGGATATCCGCAAATGCGGCCATACTGTTTGACTGGGACAACTGGTGGGTATTGGAGCAGTCCGAAAAGGCCTACTATTGCAGCCAATCCCGAGGAACAGTTTGTCAGCGATTTATCGGGGAGCTATGCAATTTTTTCTTGCATTTTTACGCAGGGCGCGTATAATAATATATAAGTCAAAGAAAGTCAAAGTCAGCATTGACTTGATAAGTGTGTTTATGCAAGCATGATTTACATATAATACAAACGGTGTCGGCTAATAAAGAGGTGTTGGAAGTGAAGTACCGTGACTATTACGAGATATTGGGCGTTGATAAAAAGGCTTCACAGGATGAAATAAAGAAAGCGTATAGAAAGCTCGCAAAAAAGTTTCACCCGGATGCCCATCCCGGCGACAAATCCGCCGAGGATAGATTCAAAGAGGCCAATGAAGCATATGAAGTGCTTGGAGATCCTGAAAAAAGAAAAAAATACGATCAGTTCGGAAGGGAAGGGCAGTTTGCCCACGGTACGGATTTTGATCCTTCCCAGTACGGCTTTGGCAATAATGTTCGATATGAATTTCGGCAGGGCGGCAACAGCAATTTCAGTGATTTCTTCAATATGTTTTTCGGGGGAGGAAATCCGTTTGATTCGTTTGGTGGAAACGGCATGTTCGGCCAGACCGGAAGAGGCGGACGGTTCACTCAGAACAGGGCGCTTAAGGGTGAAGACAGTGAAGCAGTACTGGAAATCACCCCCCAGGAAGGGTTTTCCGGCGCTGAAAGAGTGATAAGCTTCAGAACGCCGGCCGGGGAAAGGACGATTTCATTGAAAATACCTGCGGGGATCAAGCCCGGTGAAAAAATCAAGCTGGCAGGCCAGGGCCAGCCGGGAATGAACGGCGGCCCGAGCGGCGACCTGTATCTGCAGGTGGAATTCAGACGGGATGCGGGCTTTGAGCTGACCGGCGGTGCCAACCTG
>JAEZMC010000389.1 GCA_023435805.1 Bacillota bacterium
ATATATTTGTGATTGACGGCGATACAAAGGTGCTTTATGACAGAGGCGGCTCCCCTGCTGTTGCCGTGCGGGATTTTGAGAAAGGCAGAGGCGTGTACTTCTCGGGATATAAATTTAATCCGGAAAATGTCAGACTGCTGCACAGGGCAATTTTCTGGGCTTCAGGTGTGGAAGACCGGTTCCGTGTATGGTCAAGCAGCAATGTACATACTGATTGTGCGTATTATCCGGGAGAGAGGAAGCTTGTCGTCATTAACAATACAGGTGTTTTGCAGGAAACGACCGTATACGGAGAGGATGGCCAAGGCCGGGAGGTTTCGCTGGAGCCCTTCGGCATCTGCGTAGTAGACGTGTAAAGACGCAAACAACTGTGGATTACAGCACAAGTGGAGAGGTCGCCCTCTCCACTTGGTTTAGTGTTTTTTATTGTTTACCAATTGTTGTACTTGCAGCTGCTGCGCCTGGGGATGACGATCCAGGCAACGAAATATGCCAGCAGGCCTATACCTTCAAGGAAGATAGACAGAAACCACAAAATCCTGACGATCGTCGGATCTATTCCGAAATATTCGCCTATTCCGCCGCAAACACCGCCTATTTTTTTGTTTGTATCTGACAAAAACAATCTCCTGTCCATATTTTACACTCCTCTTATTTTCTATCATTTGGCTTTTTGCTTTCATCTAATGATACGAAAGGAGAAGTGCCGTGTCTGATTATTTTATCGCATTACTCCGTTCTGATCAGTTCCAGTATCCCGTCCTCTCTGATGGTATCGGCAAAGCACCCCGGCTTGATCCGTTCCCGAACGACTATTCCGCCTCTGGCCGCGTCCTGGGGCTGGTGAAAATCCGAGCCCGACAGCATTTTCAAGCCATGATCGCGGGCATACTGCTCTGCCAGATGGTTTGAGGATTGATGGCGCGGGTTTCCGTTGAACACTTCCACGCCGTCTATAAGAGCCGGAGGTGCAGGAACCATGTGTGCCCTGAAGGGGTGGGCCTGTACGATGACAATACCCGTTCCGGCAGTAAGCTCCCTGAATTCCTTCAGGCTTAGCTTGTAAAGCTTTTTATGATTTCTGAGTAAATCTTCATGAATACCGTACACCAGGTAGTCGTTTGCATTCTCATTGAAGCGTATCTCCATACCCAGATGGATATCCATGCCCAGTTTCCGGCCTTCGTTCAGCGCGCTGCGGTAGCCCTCCAGAAACAGGTCTATTTTTTTATCCCAATTGATGAAGGGATGCATTTCGAAAAAACCGTTAAAATAATGGTCCGTTACGACCAAGCCGGTGTAACCGGCTTGATGGTATATGCGTACCGCATCTTCCGCCTTCACTTTCCCGCAGGGGCTTGTTTCGTCCGTGTGAAAATGTGTTTCATATTTGAAGCCTAACATTGCAGCACCTCTGTTGATGCCCTGTGTGGTAATATGTTCCAGGGCGTATTTCATTAAAGTTTTTTTAACATTATAGCATAAAAAAAGGATTATTATATATTTATTAGATAGGACATGGTATGGAATTTCTTTATATACGACATGGAGGAACTATGATGAAACCGTTGAGAACGGTGGTGTTTATTACAGCGGCGGTGCTGATGATGACGACGGCTTCGTGCGATTCACAGGGTGCCGGCAGCGGGAGCAGACCGGTGGCTGCACAAACGGATGTCTTAAGCAGCACACCGGAACAGGGTACACAGCAGAAAGAGAGTAATCAGAATCCGTCGTCGGCCGTTATTCCGGAAAGCGGGCAAAGTGAAGTCTACCCTGCACAGGTTGATTATCTGGGAGAGCAGGAATGGGGATATATAAATGAAACCGGGAAGTTCGTGATTAAGCCGGTATACGACCAGGCACAGAGATTTCAGGACAATGGGCTGGCAGTAGCAGGTAAAAACGGAAAGGTCGGGCTGATCGACAGAACCGGAAAATTTGTGGCGGAGCCCGTCTACAAGTCTATCGGAGAATTTTCGGAAGGGCTTGCAGCTGCACAGGACGATGAGGGCTTTGAAGTGCTGGATTCCAGCGGGACGGTGCTGTCCGGAAATTTTCAACATATAGGCAGCTATCGTGAAGGCAGGGCAGTCTATGGCATTGCGCAGCAGGACGGACAGGTACATTATGGTTATCTGGATGAAAACGGGCAGACCGCTATCGAACCGGTTTATGAATTTGCCGGGAGCTTTGCGGACGGCTATGCGGTTGTAAAGGTTCCGGGCGGAGGCTGCCTGCTCATAGACAGAAACGGCGAAAAGGTCAAAAGCCTGCCTTACAGCTTTGTATGGGACCTTTCCGACGGCATGATGCTTTTTCGGCCCGATCCGACCGGTAAACTTGGTTATTTAAACGCAAAGGGCGGTGTGGAGATCCAGCCGGTATTTCTGGATGCCCGGAGCTTTCAACACGGCAGGGCGGTCGTAAATGCAGCTTCGGACTATTCAGACAACAAATACGGGTTGATTGACAAGAAAGGGAATTATCTGATCAAGCCTCAATACAATGATATTATCCAGTTGGATGAAGGGATGACGGCACTGGGGCTTCCGGCTGAACCCGGCGAACCCTTCACCGGCTCCAGATATGCTCTGGCAGGTGAAGACGGGACTGTCCTCACCGATTTCGAGTTTTACCATGTCGATGGATTTACGAACGGAATCGCTTCGGTCTATAACAACACAACCACCTTTTTTGTCGATAAAATGGGGAAAAGGATAGAAGGGCTTCCTGCCGCCGACGGCAGCGGAAAGCTGGAACTGCTCGGCTCACTTGTCTATGCGGACATCGACCGCCGGCCGTATTATATGGATAAACAGGGGGAAGTTGTTTACAGGCCGTCCTCTGCCGTTACGCTGAAAAATGGAATCAGCGTGAGCGAGGAAAAGTATAAGCCGAACAGAAATTATCTGGTCTACTACCCGGTCGTGGAAGGGATGAAGGATTTGAAGACAGAGGATTCCGTAAATACAAGGCTGCGGGATATGTGGACGGTTGGGGAGGTTAAACCCAGCGATAATCTGGATTACAGCTATGATGGAGACTTCAGTATCGGATTTTACCGCAAAAACCTTCTGGAGCTGAAAAGATCCGCTTATGACTTCCCCTTCGGAGCTGCCCACGGAATGCCTATCATGCGGTACGTGCATGTGGATACCGTGACCGGGAGGTTTTACCAGCTGGAGGAATTGTTCCGGAGCGACAGCAATTACTTAAAGGTATTGAGTGAAATAGTCGGAAAGCAGATAAAAGAGCGGGGAGAGGATATGGGTATATGGAAGGACAGCTACAAGGGCATCAGAGCGGATCAGCTGTTTTATCTGGGAAAAAATTCGCTGATGCTGTATTTCGAGCCATACGAAATCGGCCCATATGCGTCGGGCTTCCCCACCTTTACCATACCGTTTGAGGAGATATCGGACATCATTGATAAAAAGGGAAGCTTCTGGCAGTCATTCAACTAAGGAACGGCAGCAGCCTGTATATGGCCGGCAAAATGAAAGGGTCGACCAGCAGGTGCGTAAAGAGGTACAGGAGGACACCAGCCACGGCGCCAACGATAGAACCGTTTATTCTGATCCACTGGAGGTCGTCTCCGACCTTGTCGTTCACAAATTGCGTAAGCTTTTCATTTGAGAAGGTGCCCAGCGTTTCTTTTGCGATATCGCCTATGAGGTGGTGCTCGCTGATAATTACCTTTTTAAGCATGGATTTGAGCATTTCTTCGGTGGATTGCCTGATATTCCCGTCATTTTTCAATCTGCTGCGGTAAGCTTCAATATTGCCGGAACGCCAGCCGGCCGCTTCCTTTCTTCTGGTTTGGGATTCAACAGCGGAAGCCCGCAGCTTCTGCAGCGCCTCCAGCAGGCCTAGGCGTTCCAGTATGCCGTTTTTCCAGGTCTGCAGCAAATCCGACAGGGTTTGGTCCTCATCCAGGTGCTTCAGCAGATCTCCGGCCGTATCGGTCAGCTTGACATGTACAGGGTGTTTCGGGTCGTTCAACTTCTTCAGCACGGATACGAGCTCACCCTGGAGCAGCTCGGCTATGCTGAACAGATTGCTGTGCCGGCTGTTTCTGGACATGTTCAGGAGCATTTTGACGAAAAAGGAGCCGGCTCCTGTTTGGGCTTCGTTATAGCGTTCCTGCTCCCTGAGCAGCTTGTATATTTTTTCACGGGTGGAGTCCTTGCGTGCAATCTCCAGGGCCTTTTCAAGCAGTCCTGACAGCCATGCGCGGTGTCTGCCCTCTTCAAATGCCTTTATAAGCAACTCTCGGATATCGTTTGCAATGTCTTCCTTTTTCAGTTCTTCTTTTATGAAATGATCCATTTTTGCCGCAAGCTTTGCATAATCCAGATCCCGGGCTTTATTTCCAAGCATGTCCCCGAACCTGTTTTCAAGCAAAGCCTTGTCTACACTGTCTAGAAATCTGTCCATAACGGCATCCGCAAGGCTGAGGGATTCCAGCTTGCTGCCCACAGCTTCCACACTTAACAATTCGTTGCTGACCAGCTCGGAGACCTTTTCCACTATACGGTCCCGGTTATTTGGTATGATAGCGGTGTGCCACGAAAATCCCAGCGGCTTTTTAAAGAGTGCAGTGACGGCGAACCAATCCGCAATGCCGCCAATCAGAGCCGCCTCGGCGGTAAAGGCCAGCAAGCCTGCCGCAAAGCTGTCCCTGAAGAAGTATTTCAATACCGTTGCCGCTATAAAGCAGATGAATACGGCAGCCAACAAAATATTTGCTTTATTTCTGTTATTATTCAAGCCCATTTGATAGGATCTCCTCCAAAACCGCCAATGCGTTATCTGTCAGCTGTAGCCCTGATAGAGCCGCAGTCGAAGCGGCGCCTGAAATTTTCAAATCCAGAAGGTAAGCAGAAACAGCACTACGCCCACCAGTCCGCCTACAATGGAACCGTTTATCCTGATGATCTGCAGGTCGTTGCCGGCTTTTTCCTCCAGCATGTCCACCAGTGTTTCCGTTGGAATACTATCCAGCTTCTGACGTACAAGCTGGCCGATCACCGCATGATTTTCTTCGATAAGCCGGATCAACATGTCCTTGATATATTTGTCTACGGCAGCTTGCTGAGCAGGACTGTTCTTAAAATCCTCCACCGCTTTAAAAATGATTCCCTCAACAAATGATCCGGATTTTTGCAGCTGCCCGTCTTCCTTCAGGAGAGAGTATATATAATCGGCCAGAATGGTTCCGCTTCCTTTATGCTCCAGCATATCCCGTCCTTTTTGCTCGATCTTTCCCTGTAAAGCTTCATTGGTCAGCAGATCTTCCGAGGTTTTTTCCAGCCATTTCTCCAGGCCTTTGCGCTGAATGCCTTGTGGGTCCTTCATACCATTGGCGTATTCAAGCGCTTCTTGCAGAAGGCGTGCGGACAGCTTTGAAGGGGATGCGTTCGAAAAGTCGGCAGCTGCAAGGACCAGCTTGAAAAACAGCTTTTTTCCGGCACTCTCCTTTTCCGCATTTTTTGAGATACCCTTGAATATATCTTCCACCACGCCGTTCACCAGCAGGCCGAAGCGGGGAAATAGAATGAAGTCCTTGATTTCCTCCACCGTTCTGTTGATAAGCCTTTCATCCGTGATATTGGCAGTTAGCCATTCGACTGCTCCGGAAACCAGCGGTACAAGCCGTATATCCTCCGTATTGTCCTTCAGGAGCTTTCTCAGATATTCGCCGGCATCCTGCAGATCCGCCCCGGAGAGCATGTCTGCGGTAATCCGGTTTGCGAGCTGCGCGAGATCCTCCCTGCCGCCCTGGTTGTCCAGATAGCTGATCAGACTTTTGGAGATATTGAAATGCTTGAGCCTGTCAATAATGGCCTCTTTTGTCAGCAGCTCCTTTTCCACCATGTACACGAGCGATTCTGAAAGCTTTTCCCTGTTCCGCGGAATGATTTCGGTTTTGAAGGGAATGCCGAGCGGCTTCCTTGTGAGTGCGGTTACTCCGAACCAGTCGGCAAAACCGCCGATCATGGAAGCGCCGAACAATGCTCCAAGCAGTTTGCCGGCAAAAGTATTTCCAAAAGGCAGAGTGAGCAGGAAGCCTAGTGTCGTAACAAGCAGTATGATCGATGCAATATGTTTATTGTTCTTTTTCATGTTCTGCGCACTCCCTTTCCAGTTATTGCAGGTTTCCTTTATTATACCCTCCATACATCATTTACGGCAAATATTAAATTATGTTTGATCGCTCCCGTATAAAGTCTTCCCCGCGGTTCCTGCCGTTTTCCGGAGAAATGGCTGACAGGGTACATAGATGGTCTGCTGTATGATGCAAATGCAGAGTGGGGAAACTAAAAGATAATTGATAAATAGTACGTTTAGTGATATAGTTTATTTTAGTGTGAAATTGTTTCGGATATTGTCAAAGGAAAGGGATTCCACGATGAGAGATCATGTCAGGGGCGGCGCCTTAACGGAAACTACGTTCTTTATCCTTTTATCCGCATACAAGCCCATTCATGGCTACGGGATCAGGCAATTCATCCTTAAGGAAACGAACGGGCGGCTGCGCCTGGGTGCAGGTACACTGTATGGTGCCATCCTTACACTGTTGGAAAAAGGATGGATCGGCAGCTGCGATACCGGAAAGTCGGGCAGAAAAAAGGAATATGTCATTACCGATGTAGGCAGACAACATGCCGAATCCGAACGCAAAAGACTTGTGCAGTTATATCGGACGGCTACCAGAATTACCCGCTGCACACAGGCATGAAAATGACTGCAGATACCTGTAATTGGCTGATTTAATGCAACGAAAGGATGTGACGGATGGATAACAGTCTGCTGGAAAAATTCAAGGAGTCTGTCCAGTCGGTTTTACCGATTTGCTTGATTGTTTTTGTTCTTCAGCTTACCATAGCTCCCATGCCATTCGGCACACTGGTGCTTTTTATCACCGGTGCAATTCTGTTGATTGCCGGCATGAGCATTTTTTCATTAGGCGCAGACATGGCCATGATGCCTATGGGTGAGGCCATGGGTTCAGAGCTTACCAAATCGCGCAAGCTTTGGCTGATCATTATCAGCAGTTTTGTTCTGGGAGTGGTGGTTACCGTTGCAGAACCCGATTTGATGGTTTTAACCAAACAGGTTCCGGCTGTGCCGGATATGATACTGATTTCCGCCGTAGCGCTTGGGGTCGGTATATTTCTGGTGTTTGCGCTTTTAAGAATACTGTTTCAAATTAATCTGTCCTATTTGTTTATCATACTTTATCTCCTGGTGTTTGGTGTTGCGGCGTTTACAGCGCCTGATTATTTGGCGGTCGGCTTTGATTCGGGCGGCGTTACGACCGGACCGATCACCGTACCCTTTATCCTGGCCCTCGGTGTCGGTGTTTCAGCAGTAAGAGGCGGGAAAAACGCAGAGGAGGACAGCTTTGGTCTGTGCGCATTGTGCTCAATCGGCCCCGTATTGGCTGTGCTCGTGCTTGGAATGTTTTTCGATCCGTCCGGTTCTGCTTTTGCTTTTGAAACCGCCAGTACGGTAAACAGCATGAGAGAGCTTCTGGATTTATACGGAAACGGCTTGTTGCAGTTTTTCAAAGAAGTGAGCATGGTCCTGCTGCCGATCGTTGTCATTTTCGGCATACTGCAGCTGGTGCACCTGAAGCTTCCGCGTGTCAGACTGTTGAAGATCGGAGTTGGAATTTTATATACATTGATCGGACTCACATTATTTTTGACCGGTGTCAATATCGGATTTATGCCTGTGGGTACGAACCTGGGTAATGTGATAGCAAACCTGCCCAACAAGTGGATATTGATTCCCCTGAGCGCCGTCCTGGGCTTCTTTGTGGTTTATGCGGAACCGGCAGTGCATGTCCTCAATAATCAGGTTGAAGATATTACAAGCGGCGCCATCCCCAGAAAAATGATGATGGCGGGCTTGTCCGTCGGTGTGGCAATCGCACTGGTATTAACGATGATCCGTATTATGACGGGTCTGCATATCTGGTATTTTGTTGTCCCCGGGTATTTGCTCGCGCTGTTGCTGACTTTTTTCACCCCGAAAATGTTCACCGCCATCGCTTTCGACTCAGGCGGCGTAGCAGCCGGCTCCATGGCCGCGGCTTTCCTATTGCCCTTTGCCGTTGGAGTGTGCAATGCTTATGGGGGAAATATTATGACGGATGCTTTCGGGATTATTGCCATGGTAGCCATGCTGCCGCTGATAACCATCCAGATCATCGGGATTATCTATAAAATCAAAATGCGCCGTGCGGAAAAAATTGAAGATCAAGAGGACATGGATGAGGAAGGTTTTAATGTATAGAATAATCA